>CADCQX010000026.1 GCA_902803695.1 Oscillospiraceae bacterium | reverse complement strand
TTATTCCTGTTGTCCTTTTCTTCCTGGAGTCTTGATGATGCGAGGACAACGCCTTTGCGTATTCCTTTAAAACCCGAGAAAACATCATATATCCAGTATCCTGACAGCAGGAAGCCGAACGCGAATCCGATCAGTGTTGCTATATCCTGAAACGGGTTTTCGATGCCTTGTATAGCGGAACTGACCAATCCCCATGAACAGAAAAGGAAGATAGCGAACATTGCCACAAGAAACCATATATTCGCGCGGATGTGTTCTTTCTTGACATCCTTCAGAAGCTCTTTGTCTTCTGCCTTTATCTTATCGAAAACGATATCCGAAACGGGAGTGGCTTTGCTTACATAGTCCGAATAGTGTGCGTTCATACATTACCTCATGATCGAAAAAACACTGAATGCGCTAAACATCATAATGACCATCATCGCCAGGAAAAAGATCATCATCATACAGATAATGATAACGAAAACTGTTCCGATAGTCGATACTCCGCTGTTGATATTGTTTTCCGGAGTCACCACCTTCATCCTTCTTCCCGAAAACCTGTTCGATCTTGTACGGTAAGCCGAAAATGTTCTGTTTCTCCTGGAAGAGCTCCTGTGCAAAGCGGCTCCGTGAGCGGCAGCTGCACTTCCGTTTATCCTGACTCCTGTCGCTCTTCCGACTGCGAAAGCATGTGAGTCGAAAGACTTTCTTCTTGCCAAACTTTTCCTGTGGGATAAACCGGAATGGGACCTTGTCATTCTTCGGGAAAGGTTATTCCTTTTGGTCAGACTGCTCCTTCTGTTTCGTGAACTCAAGGATGATCTTTTGTGGCTTCTGCTTCCGATACTGCTTCGTCTGCTCATCGAACTTCTGTGCGAACCGTTTTTCATATACTGCCCCTATCCTTGATTTTGGTTCGATTGTACCATGTTTAGTATTATTTTTTTAATATTTATATTGGAAAACTGATGAACTATAAAGGCGATTTTGTTATAATTTGCTATAGGTTACGAAGTGGAGGTGCTTATGAAAGTATATTGCGATTATTGTGGCAATCATATCGAAGCAACTGCCGAAGAATGTCCTCATTGCGGAGCCGTTAATACCCACTTCGCGAGAACAGCTTCTGACACCCCTCAAACAATTGATGAACTTAAGGCATATTGTGCAGCTAACAATCTTCCTCTCGAGAGGATGCATGTGCATCTCGGTGAAGACTATAAAGCACCTAAGGCTTTCGGTATTTATAAAGACCAGGGAACTGGTCACTTTGTCGTATATAAGAACAAGGCTAACGGAGAAAGAGCCGTCAGATATGAAGGCACGGATGAGGCTTACGCCGTTAACGAGATCTATCTTAAGATAAAAGATCTTGTTATGGACGCGAGACAAGCTACTTCCGGTAATAACCGCAGTTCTGCCAGACCTCAGCAAGGCAAACAGAAGGGCTCCAATTTAATTTCCATCGTATTGATGGTTGCCATCATTATCATTATCTTAAGTGTATTTGCGAATGGTATAGCAAAGATCTTCGGAAAGAAGAACGGTTATTACGAGATCGATGGCGATACATACTACAGACACGGAAATTACTGGTATGCATATGATCAGGATTATGATTCCTGGGACCAGACTTCCAATATGGATTCCTACGTCGAGGATGATTCCTATCTTGGAAGGTATTACGATGATGACTACGACGCCGAAGAATTCCCTCAGGAAGAATTCTCACAGGATTGGGATACTGATGATGATTGGAACGGCGGTAACGATAACAGTTGGGACGATTCATACGACAGTTATGATTACGATTCCGGCGGAGATTGGGACAGCGATTGGTAAATGACATGAGAGAAATAGTAGGAAAGACATTTGATGAGGAACGTGCACTTTACGGTTCGGACGATCTCGTTGTAAAGCAATGTAAGATACAGGGTCCTGCCGATGGTGAGAGTGCGCTCAAAGAATCCAGCAACATAAAGGTCGAAGACAGTTTCTTTGACTTAAGATATCCGTTCTGGCACGATTATCACCTTATTGTTGAAAACAGTGAGATGACGATCAACTGCCGAGCACCATTGTGGTATTCGAAGGAAGTTATGATCACTAACTGTAAGATCCACGGTGTAAAGGCAGTCAGGGAATGTACCAGGGTAAGGATCAAGGATTGCGATATCGTATCACCTGAGTTCGGTTGGAACAACAATGAGTTGATCATGGAAGATACATCCGCTTCCGGTGAATACTTCATGATGAATTCCAGGATGCTTAAGATCTCCAGGATCAGTTTGGAAGGAAAGTATTCGTTCCAGTACATTGAGGACGCTTTGTTTGAAGACTGTACTTTTGATACAAAGGATGCCTTCTGGCATGCAAAGGATGTTACTGTCCGTAATTGTAAGATCAAGGGTGAATATCTTGGCTGGTATAGTGAAAATCTGACATTGGATAATTGCACCATAATCGGAACACAGGCTCTATGTTACTGCAAGGGACTCAGACTTATAAATTGTGAGATGATCGACTGCGATCTTTCTTTTGAAAAGTCCGAGGTTGAAGCAGAACTTCGTGAACCGATAAAGAGTATCAAGAACCCGGCTTCAGGTCATATCATCGTTCCTTATGCTGAGCAGCTTATTATCGATGATCCGGATTCAAACTGTGTTATCGATGAGGTGAAGAAGAAATGACGCCTGAAGAAGTTATAGCTTATTTCAGTAAGGACCGCTACGCAACGCAGACAACGGGAATAGAGATCCTGGTAGCTGAAAAGGATCACGCCAAGACAAGACTTAAGATACTTCCAAAGCACCTTAATGCCAACGATACTGTCATGGGCGGATGCATTTATACGATAGCTGATTTTACTTTTGCTTTGGCGTGTAATGTTGATAATACCGATACATGCACTCTTAGTTCGAATATCATATTTAACGCACCTGCAACAGGTGAATACCTGTATGCAGAATCAAGGGTTATAAAGAGCGGAAAGACGATCGCGTCATTTGATGTCATAGTAACTGACGAGAATGGCAAGCTGATCGCTACTTCCACGATGATGGGCTTTCGTAAATCTTAAGGAGGAACTTCTATGGGTAAGAGTATCAAAGGCATAGCAATGATAGCTGTTTTCCTCGGTTTTTGGTATGCGACCAAGAACGTGGATTTCTTCATCAACCTTTCAGGTTTTACGAGAACGGCAGTTCTGGTTGTTGCTGCGATCATTATCTATATTGTAGTTGATCTCGTTTTCGAGAGAGACGAAGGGTCACTTAAGAGAAATCTCATCATAGTTGCAGCCGGTGCACTTTTCCTGGGAGTAAGCTTTGCTCTCCAGAAGCTCGGTGTCTCCGAAAACATCATGATGGTCGTATGGTTTGCGATCCCTGTCGGACTTATAATTTACACATCAAAGCCTGTGCAGAAATTCCTTAAGGAAAGAAAACGTGCAAAGGCTGATGATGAGGATGAAGAATGATCTTATCCGAGTTTTTTCTTAACGATCGGAGCCAGTCTTTTTCCTAAGAACGCACTCAATATACTCTTGAGCAGATCTCCCGGAAGGAATATAAGGAATCCGTTTATAACGAGAGCTTTTATTGCTATGTCAGTTTTCAGATAGAATCTGCTTATGAGATAGCAGTACGGAACGCCGATAAGATAAACGGCAAGAAGGCCTGCAAGCGAAGCGATAAGATATCTCACGAATGAAGGCTTTCCTCTTTCGGCGATGAGACCTGTTACGAACGCACCGAGAACAAATCCGATGATATAACCGAAGCTCGACTGAAGGATGTAAGCAGGTCCGCCTCCACCTGTAAAAACAGGAAGTCCGATAAGTCCGAGAAGCACATATGAACCGACGGAGATGGCTCCGAGCTTACTTCCGAGAATGATACCTGCCATGGTCGTAAACAGAAGCTGAAGTGTTATCGGGACCAGGGGAGTAGGGATCTTTATAAATGCTCCGATGGCTGCAAGTGCCGCAAAAAGGGCGCACAAAACTAACTTATATGTTTTTTTCATACAAATTCTCCTTGATGGTTATTCGGGTCTTATGCTGACTTCGCCTGTTGAAAGAGTACCTTCTGTTCCGTCCTCATATTCAACGATCAGTGCGCAGTCGGAAGATATATCCAAAACGGTTGCTTTTCTCGTATCGGTAGGTGAGATCACGTTGACTTTCTTGCCGATCACGAAGCTCCGTTTTTTGTATTCTTTATCGTAGTTCGAAATATCCATGTTGTCATAGATATCTTTAAATCTGTTCAGGAATTCCGATGCCAATCTGTTCTTAGCATCAGGGACTGTCTCGTCCAATATCGCACCGGCGATTCCTTTTATCTCTTCCGGGAATCCGCCATTTGGTTCGTATACGTTAAAACCGATACCGATGACCGCATACTCAAGATTTCCTGTCTCCATTGAAAGCGATGCTTCCGTGAGGATGCCTGCTACTTTCAGACCGTCCACAAAGATATCGTTGACCCACTTTATGAGTGCCTTTTTATCTGTTATTGTTTCGACCGCTTCGCAAGCTGCTACAGCTGCCATGGTTGTTATCTTGAGAGCCTTCTGCGGTTCGATGGTCTGAGGTCTCAAAAGAATGCTTATATATACACCCGTATCGAGCGGTGAATAGAAACTTCTTCCGAGTCTTCCTTTTCCGCCTGTCTGTGAATTGGCAACGATGACCAATCCTTCTCTTGCTCCTTGGGAAGCTCTGTCCTTGAGCAGGTTATTTGTTGATCCGACCTCATCATAGACTTCGACTTCGAGGTCTGTCTTAAGGTATTTGGAGATCCCCTGGGAGGAAACCTTGTCCGTCATAGGCGACAGGCAGTAGCCTTTGGTCTTTTGAGCGTCGATATCGTATCCGTCGTTTCGAAGACTGTTTACGGCCTTCCACACGGCAGTTCTTGATATCTGAAGACTATCGGCAATCTCTTCGCCTGACAGATATGTTCCTTTATTCTTCTCGAAAAGAAGCAGAAGTTCATCTTTGGTGCTCATCTTGATTCCTCCGATATGAAAGATAGCACTGTTTTTGATGTTAGTCAACCAAAAATATTTTATGGTTAACTAACATTTTCGAAAAGAAAAAGAGGGCTGTCAAAGACAACCCTCTGAAAGATCAATGATGTAATAAGATTACTTAGCTACGATGTTAGCAAGTCTTCCTTTAACATAGATAAACTTCAATATATTTCTTCCGGCAAGAGCTTCGTTGAAACGCTCATCTGCCTTAACGATCTCTTCTACTGCAGCCTGATCAGCCTCGGAAGGAACATCAACCTTGAATACGCTCTTACCGTTGATCTGAACAGCTATCTCGATGGAATCCTTAACGAGTGCGGACTCATCGAATGAAGGCCACTCCTGATTGAAGATGGAATAACCGTTTCCGATCTTCTCCCACTGCTCTTCAGTGAAGTGAGGAGCATATGGTGCATAAAGAACGAGGAGTGTCTCGACAGTGTGACGGAGGAATCCCTTGTTAACATTGCCGGACTGCTGATACTTGGAGATAGCGTTGATCAATTCCATCATACGTGCGATGGAAGTGTTGAACTGGAATCTGTCAGTATCATAAGTAACTGCCTTGATCGTGTAGTTGAGTACATAGTTAAGATCCTTGTCATCCTTGCTCAAAGAAGAAGGGTCATAGGAATCCTTAATGTCCTTAACATCATCAGCAAGACGCTCTACACGGTTAACGAACTTAACGATAGCCTGAAGACCTGTATCACTCCATGGGCCGCCCTCTGTATAAGCGAAACCGAATGCGAGATATGTTCTGAATACATCAGAACCGTACTTTGCTACATACTCGTCAGGAGCAACAGTATTACCTCTGGACTTACTCATTCTGTTACCGTCAGGTCCGAGGATAATACCCTGGTGAACGAGGCTCTTGAATGGCTCGTCAAAGTTAAGAAGACCCATGTCACGCATAGCCTTGCAGATAAATCTCGAATAGAGAAGGTGCATAGCTGCATGCTCAGGTCCGCCGACATACTTATCAACAGGACACATCTTGTTGATGAGATCCTTGTTGAAGATCTCGTCGGAATTCTTGTTATCAGGATAACGAAGCTCATACCATGAAGAGTCAACGAAAGTATCCATAGTGTCAGGATCACGCTTAGCATCAGCGCCGCACTTAGGGCACTTGCAGTTCATGAAGCTGTCGCACTTGGCAAGCGGGCTCTCTCCGTCCGGCTTGAACTCAACATCGTAAGGGAGGAGGACAGGAAGATCCTTCTCAGGAACAGGTACGATGCCGCATGAAGGGCAGTGGATCATAGGGATCGGTGTACCCCAATATCTCTGACGGGAGATGAGCCAGTCACGAAGTCTGTAGTTGACCTTCTTGGAACCCATATCCATTGTTGCAAGTTTGTTTACGATGGCATCGATAGCCTTGTGCATCTCGATTCCGTCAAATTCACCGGAGTTAACGAGAACACCCTTCTTCTCGCAGTAAGGAAGCTCGTCCTCAGCGCCTTCCTTGGAAGCGACAACACGGATGATATCAAGACCGAACTTTGTAGCGAACTCGAAATCACGCTCGTCGTGTGCAGGAACAGCCATAACAACACCTGTACCATAACCAGCGATTACATAGTCGGAAGCCCAGATCGGAACCTTCTTACCGTTCAACGGATGGATAGCATAACTTCCTGTGAAGACACCTGTCTTCTCACGAGTAGTGGACATACGATCGATATCGGATGCCTTTGCAGTAAATGCTTTGTATTCTTCTACAGCTTCCTTCTGAGCATCTGTCGTGAGCTTTGTACAGATCTCTGACTCAGGTGCGACTACAACATAAGTAACACCCATGAACGTATCGGCACGGGTAGTGAAGACTGTAAGCTTCAAAGGATCACCGTTCTCGTCCTTAAGCTGCTCGCCGTCCTTTTCGCAGAAGAAAGAAACTTCAGAACCTTCAGATCTTCCGATCCAGTTTGTCTGGATCTTCTTAGTCTTTTCCGGCCAGTCGAGCTGCGGGAGACAATCCAAAAGTTCCTGGGCATACTTTGTGATAGCGAAGAACCACTGAGTCATGTTCTTTCTCTCGATCTCGCTGTCGCAACGCTCGCACTTACCGTCGATTACCTGCTCGTTTGCAAGAACTGTCTGGCACTTAGGACACCAGTTAACGAGAGCATTCTTTCTGTATGCGAGATTGTTTTCGAAAAGCTTGATGAAGAGCCACTGATTCCATTTGTAGTAATCAGGCATGCATGTTGCAAGCTCGTAGTTCCAATCAAATGTAGCGCCCATTTCCTTGAGCTGCTTTTCCATTGTTGCGATATTCTTAAGAGTGGAATCCTGTGGATGGATACCTGTTTTGATAGCATAGTTCTCTGCAGGAAGACCAAAAGCATCGAATCCCATCGGATGGAATACGTTATATCCCTGCATTCTCTTAAAACGTGACCAGGAATCAGTCAGAGAGTAGTTATACCAGTGACCCAGGTGAAGATTGGCACCTGAAGGATATGAGAACATTTCCAGGCAGTATAGCTTATCGCCCTTCTTGTTCGGATCGAACTTATAAAGCTCGGTTTCTTCCCACTTTTTCTGCCACTTACGGTCAATTTCAACTGAATATGACATCTTTTTTACCTCTTCTTTTAATAATAAACTAGAACATTATAACACCAGTTTTCCCTCAATGAAAATGAAATGTTATGTTTATAATATAAAAGTGAAACATTAGGCGGGGTTTCAATGTTTGATTTTAACAACCACTAATGTATAATCAAAATGTTAAATTTTGAGTTATACTCCGCTATCTAGGGAGTTTTCTATATATTGTTGAGGTGATCTAATGGGTTTAGGAATGGAAATTGGTATCGATCTTGGTACCAGTAGTGTATTGATTTATGTCCGCGGTAAGGGCGTAGTCCTTAAGGAACCTTCAGTAGTTGCAGTTAACACAAAGACAGGTAAAGTTCTCGCAGTAGGTGAGAGTGCAAGCCTTATGCTTGGCCGTACACCTGGCGTTGTTGAGGCTATAAGACCTCTCCGTGAAGGCGTTATCTCTGACTTCAGAGCAACAGAGGTTATGCTCAAAGCATTTATTGGCCGTGTCTGCAGCGGTTTCAGAGCTACATATTTTAAGCCGACTATCGTTGTCTGCGTTCCTTCGGTTATTACGCCGGTTGAGCAGCAGGCAGTTGAGAATGCCTGCCGTCATGCAGGTGCAAAGGACGTATTCCTTATCCGTGAACCAATTGCTGCTGCTATCGGAGCAGGTATTGATATCACTAAGGCCTGTGGTTCCATGATCGTTGATATCGGAGGCGGTACTACAGATATTTCCGTTATCTCCCTTTGCGAGCCTGTTGTTGATGCATCCTTGAAGGTTGCAGGTGATAAGTTCGATGAAGCTATCATCAAGCACGTAAGACGTAAGCATAATATCCTTATCGGTGATAAGACGGCTGAGATGCTCAAGATCCAGATCGGTTGTGCATATCCTAGAGATGAAGAGTTGACACTCGATGTAAGAGGAAGAAACCTCATTACAGGTCTTCCGTCTACAGTTACGGTTTCTTCAACAGAAATGCTCGAGGCACTTGAAGAGCCTGTTTCTGCAATCTTTGAAGCAGTTCACGTAGTTCTTGAGAAGACACCTCCGGAACTTATGGCTGATATCTCACAAAGAGGTATCGTTATGACGGGAGGAGGAGCACTTCTTTACGGTCTCGACCGTATGCTCGCGACAAAGATCGGTATCGATGTTTATATCGCACAGGATCCTATCTCCTGCGTAGCTATCGGTACAGGTAAGGCTCTCGACATGATGGATAAGTTCGCTGCTCTCGGTGATCAGTGATATTGGTTAGATAGATTTCTATAAATATTTATCAGCATCTATATTATCGGCGGCGTCATCGGTTCCTGCATTGTTATCTTTATCATCAAGCTGATCAAGAAGTAATTCTTATTTTTATTCAGTTAATCAAACAGGGTTGTCTTAAGTGACAACCCTGTTTTTGTTCATGTGTTTTATTGTTTAGGTTATCTGATCAGATAATGTGTTATTTCAGTGCCAAAAATTAAAAAGTGTCACTGCTTTTGTCACTGAGCGTGTCACAGTGACAAAACTAGTGCCAAAAATAAAATTTTGGCACTGGAATCACAGCTTCTTAAACCAGATCAATGATGACCAGCTCGGGGCGGTTGTAAAGACGCGGGATCCTTGTTGATTCGCGGGCAAGACCGCGGGAGACGATCATGGTGGTGCCGTCTTCTTCATAGAGGCCGCCGGCGTACTTCGGGAACAGTCCCTGGTTCGGTGCGTACAGACCGTTAAGGATTCCCGGAATTCTCCACTGACCGCCGTGTGCGTGACCGCACAATGCGAGGTCGTAATCCTGCGCGGTATATGTATCGAAATACTCGGGTCTGTGAGACAGGATAATGTTGTACGAAGATGCATCGAGATTTAAGTAAGCATCGACGAACTG
>CADCQX010000025.1 GCA_902803695.1 Oscillospiraceae bacterium | reverse complement strand
ATGTAGTAAACGATCTTTCTTAGGATATTGAGTTTGGTCTTGGTCAGAAATATGCCCAGGATCGCCGCATCGGCAACTATACCTACAAAATAGACAGCCGCCGTCCACTTCTGAAGACCGACATAAACGGAAACCGTATAACCCATATAAAACGGAGAAGCCAATCCCTTGATCCAGGCAGAAAAGATAGCTATAGATGACACGACTATATAGATCGCAACAGCAATGATAAGAAGTCTGTTCTTAAGCTTATTCTCGTTCATTTCTTCCCCTCCGTTTAACATGCGATATTATATCACAGCAAAAAAACAGAGGGATCACTCCCTCTGCCTTTTTGAGATGTGGACGTTATATCTAAGGGTGTTTACTTCTTTACGTGGAAAGCATCCATGCCCGGATAAACAGCTGAATCTCCGAGCATTTCTTCAATCCTTAAGAGCTGATTATACTTAGCGACTCTCTCACTTCTGCTAGGAGCACCTGTCTTGATCTGACATGTGTTAAGAGCTACGGCAAGGTCAGCGATAGTCGTATCAGCTGTCTCACCGGAACGGTGTGAGGAGATTGCAGTATAACCTGCGTTATGCGCCATCTTGATAGCTTCCAAAGTCTCGGAAACAGAACCGATCTGATTGAGCTTGATGAGGATCGAATTACCTGCTCCAATGCTGATACCCTTTGAAAGTCTTTCAGTATTTGTAACGAAAAGATCATCACCTACAAGCTGAACCTTGTTTCCGATCTTAGCTGTCATCTTCTGCCAGCCTTCCCAGTCTTCTTCATCAAGACCATCCTCGATCGAGATGATAGGATACTTATCGATCAAGCTCTCCCAATGAGCAATGAGTTCGTCTGATGTGAATTCCTTACCTGACTTAGGCTGCTTATAGAATCCCTTGCCCTTCTCGCTCTTCCACTCGGAAGATGCTGCATCCATAGCGATCATGAAGTCCTTACCAGGCTCATATCCTGCTTTCTTAACAGCTTCGAGAATAGTCTCGATCGTCTCTTCGTCTGATGAGAGATTAGGAGCAAATCCGCCTTCATCACCTACTGATGTTGCAAGGCCCTTCTCCTTCAAGATCTTAGCGAGAGCATGGAATACTTCTGCACACCATCTGAGAGCTTCCTTAAATGAAGGAGCACCTACAGGCATGATCATAAATTCCTGAACATCTACTGTATTTGTAGCATGAGCACCACCGTTAAGGATGTTCATCATAGGAACAGGCAATCTGTTGCCTGATACACCGCCAAGGAAACGATAAAGCGGAATGCCGAGGGATTTAGCTGCAGCACGTGCTGTAGCAATAGATACTGCAAGGATTGCATTGGCGCCAAGATTTGACTTATCCTTTGTTCCGTCAGCCTTGATCATTGCATTATCAACTGCATATGTGTCGGAAGCATCAAGACCCTTGATTGCTTCGTTGATAGTTGTATTGATATTCTCTACAGCCTTTGTTACGCCTTTTCCGAGGTAACGGGACTTATCTCCGTCACGAAGCTCCAAAGCCTCAAACTCACCTGTTGATGCACCGCTTGGCGCTGTTCCGAAAGCGACCGTACCGTCACTTAAATAAACTTCTGCTTCAACTGTAGGATTTCCTCTGGAATCGAGGATCTCTCTCCCGATTACTTTTTCGATTGTCATTTTCATAGATATAAACCATTCCTTTCCGAACAAGATAAAACCCTTCAAAGAAATCACTCAACGCGTTCCTTTGAAGGGAATTAAGTTGATCAAAGCACAAGTTAGCATTAGCTAACCAATAATTTTATATCATTACAACATTATATTGTCAATAATAAAAGTCGATATTTTAACGCTTTATACTTGTTTTTGAAAAATCACACTATATAATTACCTTGTGTTTGCGTTAGCCTATGCTAACTACTATTAATTATCAACAAAAAGGTGTTTTCTTTTGAACAACGGAAAGATAGTATTGGACTCCAGAACGATCGATTCAGTTCTTTTCAAGGACTGCAATCCTGATGATGTTCAAAAAATACTTAAACATTCCGGGTATTACTTTAAATTATTCTCCAAGAATGAAGAGATCTACAAAACAGGGATAATAAATCACGCCGGGATCATCTTATCAGGAGTAGTCGACATAATTCAGATCTCACCATATGGCCGCGAGGAGCTGGTCGTACGTGAAACTGCCGGAAATCTTATCGGTCAATCTTTTTGCATGACAGGACAAAGAAATGATTTTATCCACTACAGGGCATCTGTTGAGACAGAGATATTGTTTATTGATCTTGTCCGTATCATAGCCTCTCCGAATCAGGAGATATATTACACGAAATTTCTCAATAATCTTGTTATGATGCTTTCTAATTCCAACATCGAATTGAACCGCAAGATAAGACTCCTTACTCAAAAGACACTGAGGGAAAAACTGCTTCTTTTTTTCAGAGAGATGGCCAGGGATTCGAAAGACGGAAAGTCATTTGTGTTGAGATTCACACGTGAACAATTGGCCCAATATGTTTTTTCGGAAAGGACTTCAGTATGCAGGGAACTCGGTCATATGCAGGATGACGGTCTTATAAAAATAGCCGGCAGAAGGATATTCCTCACTGCCGACTCTTAAAACTACCCGACGTTTTTGCCACACATATCGTTTGCATCGATATGTTTATTTCTGTGATCACTTCGTATTTCCATTCTTTTCTTCCTTTCGATATCAACAGGCAAGACACAAGTATGCGTTTTATCTTCTATCGAAAAAGCCCTGATCCTGACATCTACATCAAAAGCCATGCAAAGACTATCTTCGGTTATTACCTCATTGATCTTTCCGAACTGATTGCTTCCGTCCCTGTT
>CADCQX010000024.1 GCA_902803695.1 Oscillospiraceae bacterium | reverse complement strand
TGGACGGCGATGAGATGACAAGGAGCATCTGGAAGCAGATAAAGGATATCGTTATCCTTCCTTTTGTAGATCTTAAGACTGAGTACTTTGACTTGGGTCTTGTGAACAGAAATGCTACAGACGATCAGGTTACTATAGATTCAGCAAACAGAACTAAGGAGCTCGGAGTTGCAGTTAAGTGTGCTACGATCACTCCTAATGCACAGCGTATGGAAGAATACGATCTTAAGCAGATGTGGAAGAGCCCTAACGGAACTATCCGTGCGATCCTTGACGGTACGGTCTTCAGATCACCGATCATGGTAAAGGGTATCGATCCTCTTGTATCTACATGGAAGAAGCCTATCACTATTGCACGTCATGCTTATGGTGATGTCTATAGAGATTCCGAGATGAGAGTAGAAGGCGCAGCTAAGGTTGAACTCCTCGTTACATATCCTGACGGAAGCACTAAGAAGCAGGAGATCTTCAACTTCAAGGATTCCGGTGTTGTACTCGGAATGCATAACACCGATAAGTCCATTTCTGCATTTGCACGTTCCTGCTTTACATATGCACTTGATACTAAGCAGTCCCTGTGGTTTGCAACAAAGGATACTATTTCCAAGACATACGATCACAGATTTAAGGACATCTTTGCCGAGATCTTCGAAAACGAGTTCAAGGACAAGTTCGAAGCAGCAGGCATCGAATACTTCTATACACTTATCGATGATGCAGTTGCACGTATCATGAAGTGCGAAGGCGGTATCCTCTGGGCATGCAAGAACTATGACGGTGATGTAATGAGCGATATGCTCGCATCTGCTAATGGTTCTCTCGCAATGATGACTTCAGTTCTCGTTTCACCTGACGGTAAGTACGAGTATGAGGCTGCTCACGGTACAGTAACAAGACACTACTACAAGTATCTTAAGGGTGAAGCTACATCAACAAACCCTATGGCTACATTGTTCGCATGGACAGGTGCTCTTCGTAAGAGAGCACAGCTTGACGGCCTTGCTGATCTTGAGGCATTCGCTGACAAGCTCGAGAAGGTTTCCATCGAGACAATCGAAGAAGGTACTATAACAGGCGATCTTAAGCACCTTATCGATATTCCTTTAAAGAATGTCGTTAATACGGAAGACTTCCTTAAGGCAGTAGCTTCCAAGCTTTAATATACGGAGGAATTAATTATGAGTTATTACGAGACATGGATTGAGAGATCTGAGAAAGAGACAGATCAACAGAAATACACACAATATATGAATCTTTACTTCGTTCTTGAGAAGAATGCTTATGATGCTATCCTCAAGGCATATCCTGATTATCAGGATCTCGTAACAGGTAAGGCTTCCGAGCTTTGTGAGAAACTTAACTTCGGTAAGTCCAACATGGATATCTTCGTGGGATTCCTTGATGGTATCAAGACAAGCCTTAATAAGGATATTGAAGTTGAGAACGTTGAAGATGATACAGATATCGCTTTGGATATCGATTTCCAGAAGCTCTACTACAACATGAGAGATGCTAAGGCTGAGTGGCTTTACAAGCTTCCTTCATGGAGCAACGTTCTTTCTGTAGAGCAGAGAGATAAGATCTCATTCGAGTACAGAGAAGCTAATACTGTTCGTTCCGAGAAGATCGGCCGTAATGATCCATGTCCTTGCGGTTCAGGTAAGAAATATAAGAAGTGCTGCGGCAAGAACGCTTAAGCTCTTTATAAAGGGGATTTATCGTGCGAAGACTGTTTGCTAATAAATGGTTTATCATTGCCTTAGTGGCAGTATTTCTTGTTGCGATAATTATCCTCGGAGCAATCCCTAACAGCCCTCTTGATAAGGTGCTTACACCTCTCCGTGCAGTCGCCAACCCTATCCAAAGCGGAATCAAAGGTTTTGGAACCAAGGTTGACGATTATTGGGCTGCCATAACTGATGGTGTGGCTATAAGGAAGAGGAACGAGGATCTTGAGGAAGAGATCGCGAGACTCCAGCACGAAGTTCAGCAGGGTGAGGAGGCTATCATCAGATATGAGGAGCTTAAAGATGCTTTTCATATCAAGGATACCTTCAGTGATTATGATATCTTCGGTTCATCCGTTTTATCCCGTGAAGCAGATGAGTGGTTCAGCGTTATCAGGATAGATGCAGGTAAGGACGACGGTCTCGAGCTTACCGGCAAGAACTCCTATGCTGTTGTAGATACCCAGTCTAATCTTATTGGTCGTGTTATCGAGACGAATAACAACGACAG
Organism: Oscillospiraceae bacterium; assembly: GCA_902803695.1. GTDB lineage: Bacteria > Bacillota > Clostridia > Saccharofermentanales > Saccharofermentanaceae > Saccharofermentans. Next base: position 1,930 of record CADCQX010000024.1, on the reverse strand, counting down.
TAAGGTTCTTCCGCTCCTTCACGAAGGTTTTACCGTTAACGGAAAAGTCAATGAAGTCAATGGCGCGGTCATTATCGTTTCAGGTGATGCATCCCTTAAGCGTCAGGGACTTTGTCTTGTTACTGGTATTGATGAGGATGTTATCCTCGAGCCGGGTGACGAGATCGTTACTTCCGGTGACGGCGGTCTTTTCCCTCAGGGTATTCCTATCGGTACAATAGAAGATGTCGATTATTCCGATCCTTTGAATATTAAAGCGACATTAAGACCTTATGCGCAGATAGACGATCTTAAGGATGTGTTCATCATGGTTCCTTACGAGAAGGAGGAAGAGGTCTCCACAGAAGAAACAGCCGAGACTTCAACTGCGAATGAACAAGGTTGAACTGATCCGTAAGATAGCGATTTATTCAGTTTATATTCTGTTCCTTACTTGCTTTCAGGTTTCATTTCCCGATAAGTTATCTCTTAACGGACAGATCGCTGACCTGATGTTTGTTTTTGTCGTTCTCGTTTCTTACATGTTCGGCCTTAAAGACGGCATTATCATCGGTTTGATCGTCGGTATACTGAGAGATTGTTTTGCAGCTCCGGCCGTTATCGGATTGAACGGTTCAGTTGTTTCATCCGTCGGTATCGGTGTATTTCTTTTGTTTGCAGTTGCCGTTTTCTCTGCATCCGTTTTTACGATCAAGATCAAGAGAAAGCCGGCTTTTGCGCTTCTTACTCTTATCAGTGTAACTGCGCTCTATAAGATATTCGGTCACGGTATTATCTTTATCTGGACAAGGATATTCTCGAAAACACTTTATCACTTGTCAGCAAAAGAGCTGTTCGTAGACTCTATCTTAACCCAGATTTTCCTTAATATTCTTGCTGCGATTCCTTTATACTTGTTATTGAGATTTGTCGGACCTTATAAAAAGGGACAAAATCCGATGCTTCGCGCTCAAGAAGGAAAGGGGGCTGATTCTTCATGGCTAACAATCTGAAAGATGACGGCATGTACGTTTTCGATGAAGATAAAAGAGATCAACAGAAGATCAATGATGACAGTCTCCTGAAAAGGTTTTTTACATTCTTGTCCAACAGATACTTTGTACTTGCTTTTGCATTTTGTATCATGGGCGTTATCATCCTATATATGACTGCGGCTTTGCAGTTTTCAGGTTATCAGAAGACCATCTCATCATCTACTAACGGACTTCAGAAGATGTTTACCGTGAGTGCCCCGAGAGGTGATATCCTTGATGCGAACGGAGTAGTTCTCGCTACTACCGAGAAAGTCAACTCGCTTTTGATCTCGGATGCGGGTATGTCTGACGAAGACCTTAATGCAATGTGTCTTGAACTGAGCTATTTGTTTGACGACTATAACTGTATTTCCGTAAGCGGTCTTGATGATTATTTTCAGATCGGTCCGTTCGAGTTCCTTCAGCCTGAGGATAAGATCAGACTCTGGCAGACGAACAGGAACCTCTTTAACCTTGACGAGAGTGCCCAGGGCATCATCGTTACTTATTCCGATAACTACGTAAAGACTGATCCGCAGGTCTTTTTCCTTTACCTTAGATATCTTTTCAATATCGATCCTCAGTTAAGCGAAGACGAGGCTTTCAGGATAATAAGGATCAGATATCAGATATTCCAGGACTACTGGGCTTTCCAGAACGGTACTCCGGTCCAGATCGCGACTGATGTTCCTGATGAACTTATCAGATATCTTAATGAGCAGAATTATCATTTCATGGGTCTTATCGGTGTAGAAGACTATAGACGTGTCTATACTCCGCAGGCTCAGCTGTCATGTCACGTTGTAGGCTATGTAGGTAATATTTCCCAGGAATCTCTGGCAAACCTCAGTAAGTTCGGCTATCAGGCAAGTGATAGTGTCGGTCAGTCCGGTGTCGAGTCACAGATGGAGAGATAT
>CADCQX010000023.1 GCA_902803695.1 Oscillospiraceae bacterium | reverse complement strand
TACGATCTCACCGCAATCATCACAGTAGAAAGCGGGGATCTGATGGCCCCACCAGAGCTGACGTGAGATACACCAGTCTCTGATATCTTCCATCCAGTTGAAGTAATTCTTCTCGAATCTCTGGGGAACGAATCTTGTCTTTCCCGTCTTAACGGCCTCGATAGCGGGCTTTGCAAGCTCCTCCATCTTAACGAACCACTGCAACGATACTCGGGGCTCGATAGTAGTTCCGCATCTGTAACATGTACCTACGTTATGGTCGTGATCTTCGACCTTAATGAGGTAACCGCCCTCTTCAAGATCCTTAACGATAGCCTTACGAGCCTCAAAACGATCCATACCCGCATACTTGGGGTAATCCTCTGTGATTTTGGCATCATCAGTCATTACGTTGATCACTTCAAGGTTATGACGAAGTCCTACCTCAAAGTCGTTAGGATCGTGTGCGGGAGTGATCTTAACTACACCTGTACCGAACTCGATATCAACATAGTCATCTGCAACAACGGGGATCTTACGTCCTACAAGAGGAAGGATGAGCATCTTGCCGACGATATCCTTATACCTCTCATCCTTAGGGTTAACGGCTACGGCCGTATCACCAAGGAGTGTCTCGGGTCTTGTTGTAGCAAGCTCAACATATCCGCTGCCGTCCTCAAGAGGATAGCGAAGATGCCAGAAATGACCTGCCTGATCCTCATACTCTACCTCAGCGTTAGAGATGGATGTAAGGCAGTGTGGACACCAGTTGATGATCCTCTCACCTCTGTAGATCAAACCTTCGTTATAGTACTTGATGAATACATCCTTAACAGCCTCAGAACAGCCTTCATCCATTGTGAAACGCTCTCTGGACCAGTCACAGGAAGAACCGAGCTTCTTGAGCTGTTCAACGATCTTACCGCCGTACTGTTTCTTCCAATCCCAAGCTCTTTCGAGGAACTTCTCTCTTCCGAGATCGTCCTTTGTGAGACCTTCTTCACGCATCGTAGCAACGATCCTTGCCTCAGTAGCAATGGAAGCGTGGTCTGTTCCGGGAACCCACAAAGCCTCAAAGCCCTTCATTCTCTTATATCTGATAAGGATATCCTGAAGAGTATTATCTAGAGCGTGACCCATGTGGAGCTGTCCCGTGATATTCGGAGGTGGCATCACCACGCAAAAAGGCTTCCTATCAGGATTTACCTTTGCGCCAAAATATCCTTTGTTCATCCATTCCGAATAAAGCCTTGGCTCTGCCTCGTTCGGATCAAAAGACTTGCTAATGCCATCTGTTCTCATAGAGATGCTCCTTTATAATAAAATATAGCACTATATTATCTTATTATTGGCGGGAAAAATCAAGGAGCAGTACATCAGTCAGATGTATATAACGCCCATACCTGAAAGTTTCTTCCTCAGCTTCTGAACTTTATGATCCGGAAATCTCGTGCCGATGCTTCCGGTCCGCATAGAAACCTTCATCCCGGCCTTTACGGCACCTTTTGCAGTAGCTCCCACGCAGCCGCATTCATCCACACCGCAAATAGCAACCTCGGAATAACCTCCCTTTTGCATAAACTCCCGAAATGCCTTTGATGTATATGTATTCGGAAAATACTTCTCGAAAACGTTATCTGAAACAATATTGAGTCCGTCATAAAGATCAGCTCCCGGCGTCCCCTTTATCGCAAACCCGATAAGTTTTCTGTTCGTGACGATATTCTGATAGACCTGCCTTATGTAGATTATGTCATATCCGTCTTTCAGGCATCGGTCGATGGAATCGTTTACATTATCTATCAATTCTTTTGTATTGTACGAAAACATTGGCTTTCGACCATCGCACAGAAAATCCTTCTGCAGGTCAACTACGATAAGAGCTTTTTTGTTCATATGTCTATCTCCTTCATTATTGAACACGTTCAATATGAGAGTATAGCACTTGTTTTCGAAAAAGACAATAAAAAAGCCGGGGATCAACCCCGGCATTAAACTTCATGTTATTACTTTTTCTTGCCTTCTTCGATCATCGAGAGCGCACCGTAGAGGATGGAATCATCGCCCAGGGCAGCCTTTCTGAACTGAACTGTGGAACGGATGGAAGGCATGCAGTACTTATCTACTTCAGCGAGGATCTTTTCCATGAACAGATCGCCGACTGCCTCAATAACTCCGCCACCGTAGATAACGATCTCAGGGCTGAAGGTATTTACAAGGTTACCTGATGCGATAGCCAGATAGTGGCAGGCACGGTCAACAGCTTCCATTGCAACCTTATCGCCGTTGGAAAGAGCATTTCTGAGAGCTTTACTCTTAAATACAGTATCCTTTACGCTGTCGGCCATCTCAGTTGTTCTGCCGCGCATGATCTGCTGTCTAATATAATCGCTCATTCCCTGCTTACTGGAGAACGCCTCGAGACAACCGCGCTGGCCGCAGTTACAACGTGGTCCCTCTTCATTAAGGATCATGTGACCGAACTCTGCTCCCTTAAACATGTGTCCTGTGTAAAGCTCACCGTTAAGGATAAGTCCGCCGCCCATTCCAGTACCTACGAAGAGGCCGACGATATTTTTGAAGTTCTTGCCGACGCCGTATTTGTATTCACCGAGAACACCGACATTTACGTCATTTCCGATGAAGAAAGGAACGCCGAAGTGTTCTTCGATAGGTGTTCTGATGTCATAATCACGCCAAGGAAGATTTGGTGAGAAAAGAACTATGCCGTTCTGCTGGTCGATAACGCCCGGAGCACCTGCGGCAATAGCCTTAACGTTCTTAAGGCTGATCTCGGACTTCTTAAGGAGCTCATCAACTACAGAGATGATGACTTCCTCAATGTTTTGCGAAGTTTCTCCGCCTGACTTGGTCTTCTTCTTAAGACGGAATACGATTTCCTTCTTGGAATTGAAGATACAACCGAGTATCTTTGTTCCGCCGATATCCAAACAGATAGAATACTTTTCAGCCTTAGCCATAAAATCACCCCTTATCAGGCACCTATCTCGCCATTTGCGTATTTGTTACTGCTGTCCTCAGTCTTAGTCTTTTTCTTCTTATAAACGATAGTAGGCTCTTTGCCTTCGTTAATACAACCCTCGTCGATAACTACCTTGGAAACATCCTTCTGTGAAGGGATATCAAACATTACCTGACGCATAGCACCCTCGACTATAGTACGAAGTCCGCGGGCACCGGTGTTCTGCTCGAGAGCTTTCTTAGCGATAGCTTTAACTGCTTCATCAGTAAACTCGAGATCGACACCGTCCATCTTCAGGAGCTTTCTGTATTGCTTGAAAAGAGAATTCTTAAGCTCCTTCAGGATAGCTACAAGCGCAACCTCATCGAGCTTATCCAAAGCAACGATAACCGGAAGACGGCCCAGAAATTCCGGAATAAGACCGTACTTCATTAGATCCTGAGGAACGACTTCCTTGAAGTGAGCACCTGAGAATTCGTCTTTCTTGGAAGCAACTTCTACACCGAAACCGAACTGCTTAACTGCCGTTCTGTCTGTAATGATCTTCTCGAGTCCGTCAAAAGCACCGCCGCAGATAAAGAGGATGTTTGTCGTATCGATTTGGATGCACTCTTCATTAGGATGCTTACGTCCGCCCTTAGGAGGAACGGATGCTACAGTACTTTCAAGGATCTTCAGGAGTGCCTGCTGAACGCCCTCACCGCTGACATCACGTGTGATGGAAACGTTCTCAGCCTTCTTGGAGATCTTATCGATCTCATCGATATAGATGATACCCATCTGGGCACGGTCAATGTCGTAATCAGCAGCCATTATGAGCTTCAGGAGGATATTCTCCACGTCCTCACCTACATAACCTGCCTCAGTGAGTGATGTAGCATCGGCAACTGCAAACGGTACATCAAGTACTCTCGCAAGTGTCTGTGCCAGATATGTCTTACCGCATCCCGTAGGTCCCAGCAAAAGGATGTTGCTCTTAGCGATCTCAACATCATCAGCAGGATCCGGCTCTGCAAAAACACGCTTATAGTGGTTATATACTGCAACGGAAAGCGAGATCTTAGCATCATCCTGGCCGTAAACATACTCATCAAGCTTATCCTTGATCTCTCTAGGAGTAATGAGCTTGCTAGGTCTGGACTGTCTTAACTTAGACCTCTTTCTCATCTTCTCTTCTTCGGCGTTGATACCGTAAGCTGTCTTAACACAATCTATGCAGATATAGCAGTTTACACCTGAGAAAAGTCTCGGAACGTCATATTCAGACTTACCGCAGAAGGAACATGTCAGTATCTCCGGTGTATCACCGTCAAAAGTATTTGCCATAAATGTCTCCATTCCTTTTTATTCAGTATTATATTTTATCACTTACTATTAATAATACAAAGCGGTCCGAACCTGCATTTAAACAAGTTCGGACCGTCAGTATCGCGAGAACTTAAGATATTACTCTTCAGCCTTCTCTTCGGAAGCCTCAGCTGCCTTCTTTGTAGACTTCTTAGCTGTTGTCTTCTTAGGAGCCTTTTCAGCCGTCTCCTCAGTAGCCTCTGCATCCTTCTTTGTGGACTTCTTAGCTGCTGTCTTCTTAGGAGCTGCCTTCTTCTCTGTCTCTTCCTCAGCCTTTGGCTCAGTCTTAACAGCCTTCTCAGCAAGAGCCTCTACTGTCTTTCTTGTGATGATGGACTCCTTGAGGTACTCGCTGTTCTTGCCGATAGCATTCTCAACGTCTTCCTTCTTCATGTTGTAAGCCTTAGCGATCGTCTCGAGCTCAGCGTTGTAATCATCGTCTGTAGCCTCGACCTTCATCTCCTTGGAGATAGCCTCGAGAACGAGATTGCTCTTAACACGAACCTTAGCCATCGGCTTCATTGACTCCTTGAACTCGTCCATTGTCTGACCTACATACTTGAGGTACATATCAAGCTCGATGCCCTGCTGCTTCATTGAAGAAGCCTGCTGCTGGATCATCTGCTCTACTTCTGTATCTACCATGCAATCCGGAACCTCAACCTCAGCGTTGTCGGAAACTACTCTTACTACTTCGTTCTCGAAAACGTTCTTAGCTTCCTTCTGAGCTCTCTCGATCTGCTTAGCCTTGATGTCAGCCTTGAGCTCATCAAGTGTATCGAACTCGGAAACGTCCTTAGCGAACTCGTCATCAAGTGCAGGAAGCTTCTCAGCCTTGATAGCGTGGATCTTTACGTTGAATGTAGCTGCAGCGCCCTTGAGCTCTTCTGAATGATACTCATCAGGGAACTTAACTTCGATGGAGAACTCCTCGTCGATCTTGTGACCGATGATCTGCTCTTCGAAACCAGGGATGAAGCTGCCGGAACCGATCTTAAGGTTGTAGTTCTCACCCTTACCGCCTTCGAAAGCAACGCCGTCCTTGAATCCCTCGTAGTCGATTACTGCTGTATCGCCGTTCTCAACTGCACGGTCTGTAACTTCCTCCTGGGAAGCATTTCTCTTCTGCATAGCCTCGAGCTCATTGTTAACAGACTCATCGTTAACCTCACGCTCGGAGTAAGGAACTTCAACACCCTCGTACTTGCCAAGCTTAACGTCAGGCTTAACAGTAACGATGAGCTCGTACTTCATTCCGTTCTCGTTGATCTCCTTGATGTCGATGTTTGGACGGGAAACTACCTGGAGATCATGCTCCTTGATAGCCTCTGCATAAGCAGGTGTAGCGATTGCATCGATTGCGTCATCATAGAGAACACCCTCACCGTAGTACTGAAGGACCAACTGATAAGGAACCTTTCCCTTTCTGAAACCAGGAACCTGGAATCTCTTCTTATTCTTCTCGTAAGACTTCTTAAGGCCAGCCTCAAATTCTTCTCTTGTGGCCTCGAGGGAAATAACTACCTCGCTGTTTTCCTTCTTCTCGATAGTAGATGCCATGATGACGTCCTCCATATATAAAATAATTAAATAACTAAAACCATTAGCCGAAAAATTGTAGCACAGTACATTGAATAAAGCAAACCGTTATTTTCGAAAAAATAAAGGAATGTCTCAAAAAAGAAACATTCCTTTTAAATGGCGCGCCTGGCAGAGATCGAATCCACAACCTTCTGATCCGTAGTCAGACACTCTATCCAGTTGAGCTACAGGCGCGTGTGAACGCAAATAATAATATAACAAGCCCGATTGTATGTCAACATCATTTTTTACTGGTACCCGCACCTTTTTGATGTATAATATTTTTCAAAAAAAATACCCGGAGATTTCTATGGCTGATTACGATATTAATTCCCAACTTATACCTTTTGACGGACTTTTGAACTCAAGAGACCTCGGAAAGATGCCCTTGAAGAACGGCAAGGTATTCCCGGAAAAGTTCGTTATCAGGAGCGACTCCCCTTCAAATCTCACAGCCGAGCAGTGCGAAAAGATCAAAGCTTACGGCGTAAACAGGGTCATCGACTTAAGATCTACACTTGAAGTAGATCATGACGGTAACCCGTTTAAGGACATGCCGGGAGTAGATTTCTTCAATATCCCTCTTTTTATCGGCGACCCGAACAAGGATGACAATCCTACGATAAATTTCCTTAGGACACATAAGTTGGGGGATTTCTACGTATGGGTCCTTGAAGAACTGGGCGACAGGATCTGCGAAGTCTTAAGAAGGATCTCCGAGAACAAAGACGGTATCACTCTCTATCACTGTGCACACGGCAAGGACAGAACAGGAATTATATCTGCATTTCTGTACCTTCTCGCAGGTGCTTCGAGAGAGCACATTATCGAGAACTACAGATGCTCATATCACTTTATGAAGCCGATCCTCGATCCTTTGATCGCCAACATCGAACCGGGTCTTAAGCATATCCTGGGAAGCGATCAGGAAAACATGGAGATCCTTCTTAACTATATCGATTCCAAATACGACGGAAATATCGAGAACTACCTTCTCGAGCAGGGTATGACTTCCGATGAGATAAAAGAACTCAGATCACGAATGATCTGAGTTCCTGCTGATCTTAAAGATCTACTTCCTTAATGGTAATGTCGGTTACCACTCCGTCCTTGACCTTGTACTCCAGGTCGCATTTACCCGAATTACTCTTGTAAGACAGGACATACTCTCCGAATTCGATCATAGGGAATCTCTTAAGGATGGATTCCTCCGTATCACCGAGCTTGATATCGCATACGGAATAGCTTACCTGGCTGTTCTCTACCAGCGTTATGGATGTAAGTTCACCGATCCAGTCGTTGCTTCCGTCCGTGAAAAAAGCATCGAATACAAGATAGATTCCCTTGTACTGAAGACCTATCTTCTTCTCTACCGTCTCAACGCCTTCTTCATCTTCCTTAACGGAGATCTTATCGGTAAGAACCGTCATCTTTAACGGCTTACCAAACAATCTCTGGATCGCTGAGGAATCATAATCAAGTCCGCATCTGATGAGCTGGCCCTGTGAAACGTTAACGGTAATGACGTTATTATCGATCATCTGCGGGATATCATCTATGATCTCGATCTCGGATTTGATGCTCCTGAAGGCACTTACATGCCTCTGATAGATGGTCTTACCGTCAGTGGAATAAACTTCCGGTATCTCATAATCGATCATAAAAGCATTGATGGATCTGAGGATAAACTGATCCGGATTACTTCTGACTTTCAGACTGTAGAAATCTACCGTATAACGTGCTTTAGCCTCGATGATCTCATCGGAATAGGTATTGGCATAGCCTCTCTT
>CADCQX010000022.1 GCA_902803695.1 Oscillospiraceae bacterium | reverse complement strand
TCCGAGACAATCCTGATAAAGGACTTGTTGAGTGTAGGATATGGAACGATAAGGCTAGTGATCCTACAGAAAACGAGACTGAGGATATTGAAAAGATATTGAAGAGTATAGAGCGTAAAATCAAAACAAGTTTTATTGAAGAAGATGGAAGATTAAGAAAAGAGAATTGGGGGATTGCTGAAATGCGGATATCAGCGGGGTATCTCAAGCTATCTGATATTGCTGACATAGGTGGTATTGAATCGAATCCTGATGACGAATCTGCGGACAATAAAACTTTGAAGATCATTCGTCCTGTACTGGTTGAGAATAGAGGTGGGCGAAAATGCCTCGGTTATAGATTTGACCTGTACAAACCTAGAGAATTGTTGGTTGTAGTTCCTAATGGAATTGAAGTGCCACAGGAAGCACAGAAAAATGCAAAGCAGCATGGTGTTTGGTTCATGACGGACGATGCTGCTAGTAAAGAGAAGGCGTTACCTTATTCTTATGTGCTTTTTGATGCTTTTTCTTGTCGCGAAAGTGCTCAAGGGGGCTATAAACTTCCCTTTAGGGTGTTGGCAACCCATCGGCCAGATATTGGTAGCGATGATTTGGGCGAGGAAAAGATACTTTCACAACGGCTGGTTGCTAAGTATTCTGGGGATTTCTATCGTAACAGTGCCGACATTATTCGGCGTATAGCTGATAATGACGGTGTCAGCGATATTTGCTATAAATTACTTGGCGAGGTTTATGCTGATTGGTTAATGCACATTAGAAAACAAAGACAAGAAATCTCAGCAAATGCAGAGGAATTGCATCTTGTAATAGATGTTGATAGGGACTCGGGCCGTGGGAAGAAGAGCCTGGTGACGCAAACAGATTTAGCGCGTTTTGTTTTTGAGCATTCTTTTAATTCTGCGGCGCGAGCATTCAAGAAAATTCAGAACGCTTCTGAGGATAAAGATTTCTGGTCCGTTCTTGATGCAATCGTCAAGATGTCGCCACGGAAAGTTTGCTCGCGCGATGAACTATATCTACTGGCAAAGGGGGATAGAAAATATGACATTATATTTACAATAAACGATATGGTGCGCATGCAATTATTGGTATGGTGTCAGTCCTTGAAAAATGGGAATGATGTATTGCGGTCGTTCGCTCTGAGTGAGCACTTTACATCGTTCATCAATTATCTTTGTGGGCCAATAATTGAGCAGGCAAATGCGTTTCTTGCGAAATATGAGGAGACTTATGTGACGTTACCCGACTATTTTTCTAGTGAAAAAAAGGATGCAGGTTCTACTACAGAATCGGATGAAGACGCCTCTTGTTCTACTACAGAATCGGATGAAGACTCCTCCTGTTCGACTGGGGATGAAGGTAATGTGTATGAAGAATATGAATGGGATGATACGTGCAAGATAATTATTACGAATGACGAGGATATAAGGAATGAGAACATCAATAAAGGTGCATTTTGTTATCTTCGCCATAGGGAAGAAAAAAGAGAATACATTAATGAGGGCTATCTAGAACCTCTTAGTGGTGCGCAGAGCAGTATGAATGCAATGCTTTCGTTTGCAGAGGATGTTAAGAGGCTGAAAGAGGGTGAAGAAATTCAGGGTAATCATGGTTATCCACGGCTGAAAAATAAGGTCATGCGATTTGCAACAGGACTCATGGAGAATGCTATGTTGCGTGTCTTGATTATAGATGAACGGGTTAAGAAGTTTATGGATGATCATGTAGAGGTCAGGGATTTGCTTAATGGGCTGGGAATTGCAGTATGTGATCACAAGGATGATGTTGCGATTAAGATGCTGAGCGGAGACATAAACCTCCTGAATGAAGCCTTGGAATTGCGACTCAGTCCAGAAGTTAAGGATAAATCAGATGAAGAACCAGAGTCCAAAGATACGAAAGGCCCTAAGATTAAAGACTTTGAGATTGTAGTTATACATCAGGGTATAATAGATAAATTACTTGAGGGCCATGAGGACAAGGAGAATGTTAGGGCACTGTTGAAATCTTTGATTGCGAGAATGCGTT
>CADCQX010000021.1 GCA_902803695.1 Oscillospiraceae bacterium | reverse complement strand
GTATACGACAAAGAAACGAATCTGATCAAGCTCTTCAGTGCCCAGGACAACCTCGGCAAGGGCGCAGCTCTTCAGGCTATCCAGGCGTTCAACGCAATGTTCGGATTCGACGAGAAAACAGGACTTACATTAGTCCGTGGAGTTTGATAAGAGGTGATTTAAAATGGGAGACAAAGGACAACTTCCTGAACTTGATACGATAATGCAGGACAAGGTGGATCGCGCATCGATCCTCATCGAGGCCCTTCCATACATCCGTAAGCTCAGAGGACAGACAATTGTTATTAAGTACGGCGGAAACGCCATGATAAATGAAGATCTTAAGCAGTCCGTAATGGATGACGTTACGCTCCTTAAGTACATCGGCATCAACCCGATCATCGTTCACGGCGGCGGACCTGACATCACGGGAATGCTCAACAAGATGAACATCGAGTCCCGCTTCGTCAGCGGTCTGCGTTACACAGACGAAGAGACCATGAAGATCGCTCAGATGGTATTGATCGGAAAGACCAACAAAGAGATCGTCAGCAACCTCAACACCAGAGGTTCCAAGGCTATCGGTATCTGCGGTATCGACGGTCACCTCATCGAAGCGGAGCGCCTCAGCGAGGACAACGCCGGCAATCCTATCGATGTAGGCTTCGTAGGCAAGATCACGAAGATCAACACAAAGATCATCGAGATGCTCGCCAACGACGAATATATCCCGGTCATCGCTCCTATCGGAGTCGGCAAGGACGGCGAGAGCTACAACATCAATGCAGACACCGTTGCTTCCGAGATCGCCGTTGCCCTTAAGGCAGAAAAGCTCATGACTCTTACAGACGTCGGCGGTGTTCTCGAAAAAGACGAGAACGGAGAAGATCATATCATCCCTGTCCTTGATGAAGAGTCCATCAATGAACTCATCGAAAAAGGAATCATCACAGGCGGCATGATACCAAAGCTTTACGGATGTCTCGACATCGTCCGAAGAGGCGTTAGAAAAGCACACATCATAGACGGAAGGATACCTCACAGCTTACTGCTCGAGATATTCACGGCAAAGGGCATCGGAACGATGATCGTAAAAGAAAAAGGAGCCAAATATGGACATAACTAATGATTTTGAATTGACCAAAGAATTAGACCAGAAATATTGCATGCAGGTCTTTGACCTTCTCCCTGTTGCTTTCACACACGGCAAGGGCGTATACCTCTACGACCAGGAAGGCAAGAAGTACATGGATATGATCGGCGGTATCGCCGTTAACAGCCTCGGCCACGGAAACAAGGCTCTCACAAAGGCTATCAAGACACAGGCAGATAAGCTCATCCATTCCTGCAACTACTATTACAACATCAACAAGTCAGAGCTCGCTTATAAGCTCTGCAAGATCAGTTTCGCAGATAAGGTGTTCTTCTGTAACTCCGGAGCTGAGGCAAACGAGGGAGCTATCAAGCTCGCACGCGGTTATTTCTACCACAAAGGCATTAACCGACATAAGATCATTACGGCTAAGAACAGTTTCCACGGAAGAACGATGGGTACCATCGCGGCAACAGGCCAAGAGAAGTTCAGCAAGCCTTTTGCTCCGAACGTTCCGGGATTCGAGCATGTTCCATATAACGACATCACTTCTTTGAAGCTCGCAGTTGACGGCAACACAGCAGCAATCATGCTCGAGCTCATCCAGGGCGAGAGCGGCGTAAGGCCGGCGGATTATGAGTACATTAAGGAAGTACGTGAGCTCTGTAACAGGCTCGGTCTTCTTCTCATCATCGATGAGGTTCAGACAGGTGTCGGACGTACAGGTAAGATGTTCTGCTATGAGCACTATGACATCAAGCCAGACATCATGACTCTCGCGAAGGGCCTTGCAGGCGGTGTTCCGATCGGAGCACTCCTCGCAACTGAGGAAGTTGCTTCCGTAGGTTTTGAGGTCGGTGATCACGGCTCGACATTCGGCGGCAATCCGCTCGCTTGCGCAGCAGGTGTAACAGTACTTAATGAGATCGGTGAGAATGCCCTCCTCGGAAATGTAAATATGGTATCGGATCTTATCTTCTCCAAGTTGAGCGACCTTAAGGCCAAGTATCCGGTCATCACTGATGTACGCGGCAAGGGACTTCTGATCGGTATCGAATTCGCAGGTGCGTTGAGCGCCAAGGGACTTAAGAACCAGCTCTTTACAATGGGCTTCCTCGTAAGTTCCATCGGAGACAGCACGATCCGTATCGCTCCGCCGCTCATCATAAGCGAGAAGGAAGCTTTGAGCTTTATCAAGGCTTTGGAGACGATCCTCAAGGGCAAGAGGAAGAATATTTTCGGAAGGTGATAAAAAATGAAGCATTATATTGATTTTCATGAAGACGTAAGTTTTGACGATCTCAACTATCTGCTCGAGATCGCATCAGATATGAAGAAAAAGACAAAGACAGGCGTTAAGCATCATATCCTCGAGGGCAAGTCCCTGGCTATGATCTTCACGAAGTCTTCCACAAGAACACGTGTTTCTTTTGAGGTCGGTATGTACCAGCTGGGCGGTCAGGCTCTGTTCCTCAGTAACGACGACATCCAGATCGGCAGAGGCGAGACCATCCACGACACGGCTAAGGTTTTGTCCGGAATGGTTGACGGTATCATGATCAGGACTTTCGCGCATCAGGACATCGTGGATCTTGCCAAGTACGGTTCTATCCCAGTAATCAACGGACTTTCCGACGACCAGCACCCTACACAGGCTCTGGCTGATCTTCTCACGATCCAGGAGCACAAGGGCGGTCTCAAGGGATTGAAGCTCGCTTATGTAGGTGACGGTAATAACGTAACCGCTTCACTTCTCCAGGCTTGCGCCAAGGCAGGAATGGATATCTCCTGCGCTTCACCTAAGGGTTATACGGCAGGCCAGAAGTATGTTGACCAGGCTCTCGCTGACGCTAAGATCACAGGCTCCAAGATCCTCATGACTGAAGATCCGTTCGAGGCTTGCGACGGCGCTGACGTTATCTATGCGGACACATGGACATCCATGGGCCAGGAGGAAGAGAAGGCCAAGAGAGTCGAGATCTTCAAGGACTATCAGGTTAACAGCAAGCTCATGGGCGTAGCTCACAAAGATGCTATCTTCATGCACTGCCTCCCTGCCTACAGGGGTTATGAGGTAACAGAGGACGTCATCGACGGACCTCAGAGTGTTGTTTTCGATGAGGCCGAGAACAGGCTTCATGCGCACAAGGCTATCCTCGTAAACTGCTTTACAAGGTAAGACATGGCTTATACGTTAAGACAGGCTGTTCCGGGGGATGCCCCGCTCCTATCGGAACTCATCAAGTCTTCGATGCTGACTTACAGCAGCGACTCGGGTATCGATCCGTCGATACTCGACTCGATGCACGAGCGCGTCGAAGATCTTGTTTTGAAGCTCAAAACCCACACCTGTCTGTGCTTTTTCGATGAGTACAATATGCCGGTGGGCACCATC
>CADCQX010000020.1 GCA_902803695.1 Oscillospiraceae bacterium | reverse complement strand
TGTCTTAAGTCTGTGGTGGAGCTTTGTGATCTCAACACGCATCTGTACACGGAGCTTAGCGTCCAAGTTGGAGAGAGGCTCGTCCATAAGGAATACCTTAGGATCACGAACGATAGCACGGCCCAAAGCAACACGCTGTCTCTGACCACCGGAAAGAGCCTTAGGCTTTCTGTCGAGGAGGTGCTCGATCTCAAGGATCTTAGCTGCCTCGGATACACGACGGTTGATCTCTTCCTTAGGCATCTTCTTAAGCTTAAGGGAGAAAGCCATGTTGTCCTTAACTGTCATGTGAGGATACAAAGCGTAGTTCTGGAAAACCATCGCGATATCTCTGTCCTTAGGAAGGACGTCGTTGATGAGACGATCTTCGATATAGATCTCACCCTCGGAAATATCTTCAAGGCCAGCGAGCATACGGAGTGTTGTTGACTTACCACAACCGGAAGGACCTACAAGGATAACGAACTCCTTATCTGCAATCTCAAGGTTAAAGTCAGAAACAGCTACAACGCCGCCTTCATACTTCTTGTAAACATGTTGGAAAGATAAACTTGCCATATTTGAAATACCTCCAAATCGCCGACATCATCGGCTTTTTACCTGTAAGTACTATATCAAAGGGCCATAACCACCGCTATATGACATTATTACCAAAAAAATAGAATGCATTTTGGAAGGAAAAAACGTTCTTTTGGTTATATTGCACATCCGTTTTATCGTATGTTTGTGCAACAAGTTTAATTTGCGCGAAATTTCGCGCTAATACCCTAGTAAAAGGCTTTGTGCAAATTCACCCTTTGTCGAAAAATGACGTTTTTTCTCATATTTTCTTTACGAAAAGATTTGCAGGATCAATAACCTGCAAATACGCCGTTTTCTATTGACTTTTGCATATTTATACATTATATTGCATAAATGTTCACTGAATTCGGCAGGAATATATGTGAATATATGTAATCCTTTTGTTATTGTATTTAACTTAATAGGAAACTATATTATATTAGCAACAACTTTTAGAAAGCGTGAGTGAAAATGAGTAAGATCAAAGTAAGTATCATCGGTGCGACAGGTTACGTCGGAGCTGAACTCGTAAGAGGCTTTGCATGCCATCCTGAAGTGGAGTTCAAGTATCTGACATCCAGAAGTTTTGAGGGACAGAAGTTCTCTGATATCTACCCTGTGCTCCGAGGAGTATGCGACATGACTCTTACAAACACAGACTACGAGACGGTCGCAAAGGAATCCGACCTGGTAGTAACAGCCCTCCCTCACGGAGTTTCCAGTAAGACTGTTCCTGTCCTTCTCGAAAACGGCTGCCGCGTCATCGACCACAGCGGCGACTTCCGTTACAAGGACCTTGCTACATATGAGAGATCCTACAAGCTGGAGCATCCGCATCCGGAACTTCTCAAGGAAGCAGTTTACGGCATCCCTGAGTTTTACAGAGACGAACTCAAGAACGCCAAGCTCGTCGCAAACCCGGGCTGCTATCCGACATGTTCCCTTATCGCACTTGCTCCGTTCCTTAAGGCAGGACTTCTCGATACTACATCCATCATCATCAATGCAGTATCAGGTGTCAGCGGTGCAGGAAGAAAGGAAAGCCTTCCTTATTCCTTCTGCGAGATGGACGAGAACTACAAGCCTTACGGCGTAGTCGGCCACAGACACACAACAGAGATCGAAGAGCAGGCTTCATTCCTTGCAGGAACACCATTAAAGCTCAGCTTTACTCCTCACCTTGCTCCGTTCAAGAGAGGAATGCTCAACACGATCTATGCAAGACCTTCCGAAAAATTCACGGATGTTTCCGACGAGAAGATCAATGCTATATATAAGGAATTTTATAAGGACGAGTTCTTCGTAAGAGCTCTCGACATGAAGGTCTTCCCTGAAGTAAAGGCCGTTAACGGTTCCAACTTCATCGAGATCAACGGCGTATACGACAAAGAAACGAATCTGATCAAGCTCTTCAGTGCCCAGGACAACCTCGGCAAGGGCGCAGCTCTTCAGGCTATCCAGGCTGCAAACGTCATGTTCGGTCTGGATGAGACAACAGGACTCAAGACGATAATCAGGGGGGTATAACATGGCCGGTCAGAAAGAGAATCCCGTCATCACGGGAGACATGCAGAACAACGTCGACAGGGCTTCGATCCTCATCGAGGCGCTTCCTTACATCAGGAAGATGCGCGGCCAGACTTTCGTCATCAAGTACGGCGGAAACGCAATGGTCAACGACGATCTCAAGCAGTCTGTCATGGATGACATCACGCTCCTCAAGTTAATCGGGATCAATCCCGTCATCGTTCACGGCGGCGGTCCCGACATATCCGGCATGCTGCAGAAGGTCGGCAAGGAATCGCACTTCGTTAACGGACTCAGGTACACGGACGAGGAGACGATGGGCTATGCCCAGATGGTCCTCATCGGCAAGACCAACAAGGAGATCGTTTCCGTTCTCTGCGGCAAGGGCGCAAAAGCAGTCGGCATCAGCGGCATCGACGGAAACCTCATCGAGGCTGAAAAGATGACCGAGGATTCCGAGGGCAATCCCATCGACATCGGTTACGT
>CADCQX010000019.1 GCA_902803695.1 Oscillospiraceae bacterium | reverse complement strand
GTTTTGATACAAATACAAACGTTATCGTAATGGCAGCTACAAATAGAGCTGATGTCTTGGATCCGGCACTTCTCCGTCCGGGACGTTTTGACAGAAGAGTTCATGTTTCCGAGCCTGACCTTTATGAGAGAGAAGCAATCCTTAAGATACATGCCAAGGGCAAGCCGCTCAAGGACGTCGACCTTTTGGAAGTTGCAAGAGCTACAGTCGGATTTACAGGTGCCGATCTTTCTAACCTTCTTAACGAAGCTGCTCTTCTCGCAGCTAGAAGAAACAAGAAAGAGATCACTCCTCTTGAGGTTTCCGACGCTACTTACAGAGTAATGATGGGTCCTGAGAAGAACTCCAAGAAGCCATCTGAGAAGACGAAGAAACTTACTGCTTATCATGAAGCAGGTCACGCTATTGTTCTTCGTGCTATCTCCACTACAGACAAGGTTGACCGTGTAACGATCATTCCTGTAGGACAGGCAGGCGGCTTTACTTCTCATAAGCCTATTGAAGATACAGAGTTCCATACCAAGAGAATGCTTCTCGAGGATATCAAGGTTTCACTTGGCGGACGTGCCGCTGAAGAGATCTTCCTCGATGACATAAGTACCGGCGCTTCCAGTGACCTTCAGCACTGCAACCGCATTGCTACAGCTATGATCAAGCGTTTCGGTCTTTCCGACAAGTTTAAGAACATGGTATTCGGTGACGACAGTAACGAAGTATTCATCGGTGGTTCCTACGGTCAGGTTCAGCCTTACTCCGATGTTACTGCAGCTGAGATCGATGAGGAGATCAAGTCCATTATCGATACATGCTACGAAGAGACAAAGGCTATCCTTCATGAGAAGAGTGCGATCGTTGAGGGTCTTGCAGCCCGTCTTCTCGAAGTCAGCAAGGTTGACGGACCTGAGTTCGAAGAGATCTACCTTGCAAACGGCGATCTGACAGCCATCCACGAGAAGGAAGCGGAAATGAAGGCTAAGTATTCTAATCCTTCTTCTGATGATAAGGAAGGCGGAGATGCTCCATCTGCACCGGCAGCTCCGGTACCGGCTACATAATCTTGATTTATATTTTAGGACTGTTCCGTTATCTATGGAGCAGTCCTTTATTTTTTCTTTTTAAATTTGTAATATTGTGCAATACTATTTCTATGCGATTTTTTAAGAAGGTGATCTAATGCAAAGAGGTTTGAATAAACTCGAATCCGGTTCGAAAATATACTTTATAGGTATCGGCGGTATCTCAATGAGCGGACTGGCTCTTTTGGCCCAGGGATACGGTTTTAAGGTCGGAGGTTCCGACATGAATCCGTCTGAGAGAACGGAGATGCTGAAGGACAAGGGGATCACTGTATATGATTCTCAGGTCGAGGAGAACCTTATCGAGTTCAAGCCTGATTACATAGTAAAGACAGCGGCTTGTCTTCCTACAAACAAAGAAGTCAAGTATGCGATGGACAATAACATTACGATGTTTGACAGATCTGAATTCCTCGGAATGATAACCGAGAGTTACGGATCGGTCATCAATATTTCCGGTACGCACGGAAAGACTACAACGACAGCAATGACATCCCTTATGCTCCTTGAGAGTGAGAAGGATCCGACAGTCCATCTCGGAGCTGATTTCTATTCGTTCAACGGAACAGTAAGACTTGGTAAGGGAAAAGACCTTCTCGTATCTGAAGCATGCGAGTTTAAGAGATCATTCCTAAATTTCTCGTCAACAACTGCAGCCATCACGAATATAGATCACGACCATGTTGACTGCTATCCTTTGCTGCAGGATGTTATCGATGTTTTTGCTTTGTTCCTTGATAAGCTTTGTGACGGCGGAAACGTTGTAGTAACGGGACACTGTAAGAACACTGCCGAGAGCCTTAAGATCGCTTCCGAGAAGTGGAAGAATGAAGGCAGGGAGATGTTCAAGGTCTATACATGCGGAATCAAGGGTGAAGCATGTGCCTATACGGGAAAAGAACCTGATATGGCTGCCGATAATATCTCATATGACGGCGGACTTCCTCAGTTTGACGTGTGGTTCATGGGAAATAAGATCGGAAGAGCCGAGCTTAAGATCCCTGGAAAACACAATATCGACAACAGCCTCATCGCACTTTGTTGTGCTTTGCTTAACGGCGGAGAGCCTTCAGCATGTCTTAAGGCACTTAACGAATTTAAGGGTGCTGACGGAAGATATACGACAAAGGGAACATATAGGGGTGCTACAGTCGTCGTAGATTATGCGCACCATCCTGCGGCAGCCAGAGCTACGATCGAAGCTGCGAGCCACATGCCACATAAGAATATGTGGGTTGTGTTCCAGCCTTTGACTTTCAACCGCACCAAGATGCTCTTCGAAGATTACGTTACATCGCTTCTGCCTTGTAAGAAGGTCTTGTTCTCAGAGATCTTCAGTGATCGTGAGATCAACACACATGAGATCTCAAGTCTTGATATTTCGAATGAGATCAACAAGCGTGGCGGTGACTCGGAGTTTTTCGAGAAGAAAGAAGATATAATCGGAAGACTTGATGAGCTGGTCGGACAGGATGACCTGATCCTTATCTTGGGACCTGAGGATATCAGGGAACTCGGCGACGAACTTGTTAAGAAGGAAAGATAATAATGAAATTAAGAGGCGTCACTATACTCGGGCTCATACTTATGATCCTCGCACTCATTGCTCAGATCGGACTTTTCGGTTATTCCTATACGGGATATGAAAAGGATTCTCCGGTACTTGTCATGTACGGTAACTCAGACAGCAAATTTACTGCTACCATGTTCCGTATGGCAATGGGTCGTGCAGGTTTTCAGACCCTGATACTCAATAAGGATCTGGTAAAAGCTCAGAGCATCGGTGAGGAAATAAGCCTTCCGAGAGGTTACAGGAGCCAGAGTATTGTCATACTCGCTCAGGGCGAGGCGGCAACGAGTTCACTTAAACTCTTTGATACCGATGAGGATACTCTTGGATTTGTTCTGGTAAATCCTAAGTTTGAGACAAATTATTCCATGGAGGGAATGGGTTCGGATTTCCCTGTTCACGATGTGGCGATCTTCACGGATGATAATGCCCAGAAGAGCGATTCCAAGATAATGTATGAGAGACTCTCCGGAGAAGATACCTTATTCGGAATCACCTCGAAAACAGGCGGTACCTTCTCGTCAGAGGTCTATATGAACCCTCTGGGCAACAGGTATCTTTCCGTATCATCGGTCGGAAGCGGGGACGGTATGTTCTTTTACATGTTGCCTTCTTTCCAGATCGAACTTGCCGATTATCTTGCTTCGAACTATTCGACCGGCAAGGAGCCTTCTAAGGCCATAATCGGCTGGTACATGATATTTATCATGTCTATCGCCCTTTTTATCTCCGGCCTTTTCATGTTCCTCTCGAAAATACCTGTCGTCCGTTTCAGGATGGTTGCAGAAGACAAGGATAAGATCGATTTCGTTACAAAGGTAATCGTACTCACTGCCGCTGTCTTAACGACTGTCGGACTAGTTGTGCTGACCATTATCGGTGATAAAGAGGACTACATCTTTAAGATCTTAGGAATCTTCCCGTGCGCGATGCTCGTGCTTATGGCTTTGATCAGGACCCCTTATCTCTTTAAGAACTTCAAAGTCAAAAGACCTCATAAGACTTTTTCACTAGCTTTGATACTTACAGTTTCAATACTTTCCTTTGGTATTCTCGTTGTAAATAACGCCTGGGGAATGAAGGGAATATTTGATTCTCCTCGTAAGGTGATCACAGCAATCGTTGTTTTTGTTTTGGACTTTATTTCCATCATGATAGTTGCAAGATGCGACAGTATATCCAGGATCAAGGGATTCGGAGGATGTTCATACTTCGGAACATACATGATGTTCCTTTTCACCATGATACCGTCCTTCATAATGTTTATGGTAAGTGCCCTGCTGGGAAGAAATGATATAGCATTGTTGTCGGTAGGCGGGATCTTCTGCGCTTTCCTTCCTTTTATATCCGCGATGCCGGTCAAGCGTCACGCCAACGTCGTAAGATTCACGGCAACGGTTCATGCAGGTATTTATTTAATTCTTTTGATTTTAATGGTTTAAAATGGCATAATGTCTGTTGGGGGTCAAATATTTTATGAGTGTTACTATCAAAGATGTTGCTAAAAGAGCAGGGGTGTCAATATCCACCGTATCGAAGTGTATCAACGGCGGAAATGTTTTGGAACCAAAGCGTTCAGAGATCTTTAAAGCTATCGATGAACTTAACTATAAAGTCAATCCTCTTGCCAGAGGAATGAAGACAAAGAAAACAAGGACCATCGGTGTTCTTATTCCTAACCTTAAGGACTATTACGGCGTATCAATTCTTACATCCGTAAGTCAGTTTATGTATGAGAAGAATTATTCGACCATCGTTTGTGACTATCATTTTTTCGAAGATCACTCGAATAATGCCAAGGAAAAGATCGACTTCCTTTTGGATTATCAGGTTGACGGCATCATCATGCAGCCGATCGGAGTTAAGTCCTCTGATTTTACAAGGATCCGTAAAGAGAAGGTACCGTTGGTATTCGTAGATCTCGAAGATGAAGAGAATTATTGCGATTCCGTTGTTATCGATAACGAGTCGATCACTTACGAAGTAATCAAGCATATCCTGGATAACGGCCACAAGAATATAGCTCTTATCACAGGTGGCAGCGGCGTAGCTACCACGGATGACAGGGTTGCTGGTTATATCAGAGCACTTCAGGAAGGCGGAATTCCGTTCAGACCTGAATATGTTTTCAAGGAAAGCATAAATGAAGAGAGCGGATATGCAGGAATGAAGTCCTTTATGGCACTCAAGCAGCCGCCTACGGCAGTATTCGCTGCAGGTCATGACCTTATGTCCGGTAGCCTTTTGTATGTGGCTGATAACAATATGAATATTCCTAACGACATCTCGTTTGTTGGTTTTGAGAACCTTGAGGTAGCTAAGATCTATAATCCTAAGCTCACCATCGGTATCCAGCCTATGGAGAAGATCGCAAGGGTAGCATCCGATATGCTTTTCGAGAGAATGTCGGGTACTTATATGGGTGTTGCAAGAAAGCGCAAAGTCGATACCATGATCGAGTATGGCGCGTCAGTTAAGAAAATTAACTGATCCTATATAAAAAACTGTTTGACACCAAATACCATTGATGATAGTATATTTCGGTGACCGCATGCGCCGGGCTCTTAAATTCGCGCCTTTTTTGGCCGATGCCTAGGGTGAAGCAGCGAGACTGGAAGAACAGGAGGACACTTATGTACGCAGTAATTTTGACAGGCGGTAAGCAGTACAAGGTAGCTGTTGGCGATGAGGTATTCATCGAGAAGCTCGAAGGCGAAGCCGGCGATTCCATTACTTTCGATAACGTACTCGCAGTAGGCGATGATGCTGGTATCACAGCAGGTTCTGCTTGCAAGGCTACAGTAGCTGGCGAGATCGTTAAGCAGGGTAGAGGAAACAAGATCGTTGTTTTCAAGTACAAGGCTAAGAAGGGCTACCGTCGTAAGGCAGGCCACAGACAGCCATACACACGTGTACGTATCACAGCTATCAACGCTTGATAAGTCACGGCTTGAACATTGATATATGATAACAGTCATCATAGACAGAGAAGGAGACGATATTAAAGGTCTCTACATATCAGGCCATTCCGGTTATGCGGAACAGGGATCGGATATTATCTGTGCAGCAGCGTCAACGCTGTTCTATACGGCAGCTAATGCTCTCGAAGAACTTTGTTCTTTGAAGGATGCAGCCGAGATCTATCAGGACTTTACTACTGATGAGGTCGATGCAAAGATAAGGATCCCGGAAGTTGACGAAGGCTTGAGGGAGAAGGTCAGGACCATCATGGACACAGTTGTGGTCGGGTTCAGGTCTTTGGAGATGTCAGTTAACGATGATGATGGTCAATATATCGAATTGATTGAATCAAGAAATTAGAACATCGGAGGTGTAATCACTATGATTAAGATGAATTTACAGCTCTTTGCTCATAAG
>CADCQX010000018.1 GCA_902803695.1 Oscillospiraceae bacterium | reverse complement strand
TACGAGATTCTTTTTATCCTCTCTCGTGCTGTCTGATTATCCTCTCGACTGATATCGCATCTTGAAGATCTCGATCCTCAATGCCGAGCTTCTTCATGTCTTCAGCGATCGCTGCCTGATAGTACGGGAGAAGTTCTTTAACGAACTCCTCGATAACGACGTAAGTCCTGGCGTAGTCAATTACCGGCGGAGCGATCCTTGTGTTCATCCAGTCGATTATAATAAAGTCGCCGCCGTCATCAGGGAACATGATGTTCTGAAAATGCATATCGAGATGACAGATGCAGCTACTGTATTTCTCAGATAAGCGCTCGATTATCGGCCCTGCTGTCTTACACTCATCTTCCGTCATTATGTAATTGATAGTATCGATGAGCCTCGGCATATTGACGTTAGATATATCAGCATTATGGATCCTTCGGAAAGCTTCGGCGATCACTTCAAAACCGCCTTCAAAGCCTGCCTTCATCTTAGTTTCCAGCATGACGCCTCTTATGAGATCCATCTTGATGATGTGATCGTCATCTGTGTCGTAATATCTGATCGGACTTATCCCCGCCTGATTAACCGCCTTCTGCTGATCTTTCTCGAAAGCTATCCATTCAGAAGGATATGTTTCCTTATATATCTTATATGCGTATCCGTAGTATTCGACAACGTCAGCCTGAGCTCCGTGTCCTATTACTTTCTGACTTCCATCAAAATCCATATTCTTCCTCGCTTATATCTTATCTTCCAATGCCATATCGATGAGCTTACGGATATGGATCTCTACCGCATCAAAACATGCGACAGGACAATTATCCTGATTTAAGATAAGCGGCAGCTCGGTACATCCCAGGATCACTCCTTCGATACCGTCATCCGCCTTCATTCTGTTGATGATATCCGTTAACTCCTTAAGTGTTGAATCCTTAACGATGCCGCGCTCCAGTTCCTCATAGATGCGCTTACCGATAAGACTTCTCTCATCATCATCCGGCACGAAGACTTCCACGCCGGAATCGATGAGATCTTTCTTCATATAATCCTTTTCCATCGTGAAGATCGTTCCAAGAAGACCGATGCGCCTGATGCCCTTGGAAGATACTTCTTCAGCTACGACTTTAGGGATACTTACGATAGGACTACTGATCTTTCCTTTTAGTTCTTCAAATACGACATGCATGGTTCCTGCTGTAAGTGATATTACTTCTGAGCCGCCCTTTTCCAAAGCCTGAAGTTTCTCGCCAAGATAGTCTGCCAGAAGGTCGTATTTTCCTTCTGTTACATATCCCCATGCTCTATGGAAATCAACGCTCTCGATGGCGATGTCAGGCATAGCCTTACCGCCCGTCAAACAGTCGATCTCATCGTTAAGTTTTTTGTAGTACATTAATGTGGATTCAGGCCCTGTGCCGCCCACTAAACCGATCTTTTTCATACTCGTTCTCCTTTGTAGCAACATTATATTTCAATCGCTGAAAAAGGCGAGTACGAAAACGGAAGAGATTTGTATCAAATACGTACTATATCAGTCTACAGTGAACTCCGGCATCTCTTCTCCGAGGTAGTTCGGGTCGTTTGTTGCAAATCCTCTGTCTACATGCAGGTAGTAGATCTTGCCGTCTTCAGTTATGAGAAGATCATATCCGACAAAGTTCGCGAGTCCCGGGAAAAAGCTGTTGACGTGTTTTGCTTTTAATCCGTCGTACATCGTAACCTGCTCTGATGTGACGATCCCTGTTTCCGTATTATCAACAAATCCCTTGGTGTAGTCTTCTTCCGAGAGCATGTCCTTCATCGCCTGGAGTTCTTCATCCGTGAATGTCTCAGCGAGAACGTTGGCATTTGTATATGTCGGCTCGTCCGTTGTGTACATTCCGTCTGCGAACACATGATTTCCCATTCCGGTCAAAGTTCCTTCGGACATTACCTCCAGATCGCCGTCCGTGATCGTGAAGTAGATATATGCTTCGTCAAAATATTCCGTTGCTTCCTGTGTATATACCGCAACATTATCCGATTCGAAGTACGCTCTTCCCTCTTCTTCACCCATATTTCCGTATCCCTGGAAGAATCCCGAGAAGTCAAAACCGTCAGTTGAAACGTTACTTATCGTTATCGTAGCTGGTGCAGAAGAATGTGTATTCGTCCTATGCCATTCCCCCTCGAAAACACCCTCCGTTCCGGAAGTTTTTTCGATGATCTCAGTCTCATTTTTCTCTTCGGCCACGTCCTCTTTGGTGGTTTCTTTTGTAGCATCGATTATCTCGACAGTTTTCGTTGTCCCCTCCGAAGATACTGATCTTTCAATATCTGTAACAATGTTACATCCGCAAAGGCCTGTCAAAGCTGCCATGATCATGGCACCGGAAGCTGCTATAAGTGAAGTTTTCTGTTTGCTCATTCTATTCTCCGTAATAATCTTTTTCGAAAACACGCGATATTGTCACTATTCGGACAAAGGATCTTATGTGTTTACCTCTTTAGGACGAACAAAAACGGCTTACTGTTTCAACCCTATTGACATTAGTTCGGTACCGAACTATAATGCAATTAATTCGGAACCGAACAATTAGAAAGGATGAGATTACATGGTTAGAAATATTGATCTTTTTCGAAAGATGATGAAGTTATCTAAAGACATTAGGATGATCGCATTTAAGCCGATGGCCAAGCTTCCGGGCTTCCCTCCTCACGGATTGCCGGGAATGATGCCGCCACCACCGCCGTTCGGACCGGGACCGGGACCACGCCCGCCGCGCAAGGGACCGGGAATGAACCGCGAGCAGATGCTCGGCATCATCAGCGAATATCCTGACGGCATCAGGCAGAAGGAACTGGCCGAGAGGGCCGGCATCAACGCTTCTTCCACTTCCGAGGTGGTTACAAAGCTGGAGGATGACGGTTATCTCGTAAGGACCATCGACCCGAGCGACAAGAGAGCGACAGTGCTCAAACTCACGGAGATGGGCGCTGTGCGGGCCGAAGAGATCAAGAGCGAGCGCGACTCGTTCCTGGATGAGTACTTCGGCCGATTGACAGATGAAGAAAAGCAGACGCTTTCTGATCTTCTGGATAAGTTGATAGGAGAGCCGGCTTAACCTCGTAAGACCCCATATGAAGAAGGCATCTTCCCTCGCGGGAGGATGCCTTCAATATTGCTTAGTTATTTTCCCAGGCCAGATCTGAAGTCCAGTCCGTACTGTCGAATACCGCTCTTAGGCCTCTGCCGAGTTCATTGGCCTTGGCTTTGCACTCGTCCGTGAGAGACGAAATATCTTTGCCGGAGATCGCCGAGAGCATCACATATTCATACATCAGGAGCCTGTCATTCTCAGCGCAGGACACCGCTTCCCTGCTGATGAAATACGGCTTAAGATCTTCACTGTCTGCTGCTTCGATAAAGTTCTCGTCCTCAGAATCCGGATACATGAAACCCATAGGATTCATATCATTCCATGAATCATCATTGACCGACTGCGTAACGAAGTGCGCATTATGATTGGAGATAAACTTCTCGGTGCACTTCCAGATATCGCAGACAAGGTTTGCAGTTATAGGATCAACATCACTAAAGTATTCACTTCTGATATTCTCAGTACCAAATCCGTTAACTGAAGAAGCACTGACATTTACGAAGATCGTCATGTAGTAAGAACCGTTGATGCAGACTGAACGTCCGAGATCTATATCCTCACCGTCATAAAGAATGATCGCGAATCCGCTGTAGTACTCAAAGAGCAGTTGGTCAAAATAGTTCTCAGGATAAAGCTCGAGGACTTTGTCGATCTTATCAAGCGCGTTACTGATCTTGTCATGATCAGCTGTGGCCGCGCCTTCAGAAAGGACTCCGTCAGGTACGAGATCCGAGAACCAGATATAAACGCCGTGCTTATTTCCGGTCTCGCATGCTTTATCGTAAAGATCATTAAGATCAGCATCGGTTCCAATAACGGTCTGGCTATGTGCAGCTGAATTATCCACCGTGTAGAAATCGATAAGTTCTGCTGCATCTGAACCGACCTCAACATTGAGTT
>CADCQX010000017.1 GCA_902803695.1 Oscillospiraceae bacterium | reverse complement strand
TTTTCTCATAATGTTATACCTCTGGAATAGAATACAATCATTATAATAAAAATATCTAAAAAAATACATACAATTAGGTTCTGTGGAAGATTTTTTTGTTTTGGTGTAAGATTGACCTGTTATTTCAGAGCAGGAGTATCTATGAAAAGTTTCGAAGTCAACAAAGACCAGGCCGGCAAACATGTTGTAAGAGCCGCAATAATGGAATTCCCGATGCTTACGGCGGGTCAGCTTCAGAAAGCCCTGAAGCATAAAGACATCCGCGTGGACGGTAAGAAGGTATCCTCTGATGTTGAGGTGTCTTTGGGACAGACGGTCGAAGTGTGGCTTCCGGATAGTGTTTTCGAGAATACGGAAAAAAAAGAAAAGTCAGTTAAGGATGCGTACAAAGTAGTGGCTGAGACGGATGATCTTCTGATCGTCAACAAGAGCCAGGGTATCCCGGTACACGGCGGCAAGGGCGTCGGCACGGATAATCTCATTGATATTGTTCGAAAAGACACGCATAACGCCAACATGGACCTGTGTCACAGGATCGATATGAATACGGGCGGTCTTATCATGCTCGCGAAAAACAAAGATGCGCTGGAGGATGCGATCGCGCTCTTTAAGGATGATCTTCTCATCAAGAGATACAGATGTCTCGTGCTGGGCGTGCCGACTGAAGGCGAGAGCGTGATCTGTGAGGATGACGCCATCATGAAAGAGGTCAGCGCATATCTGGAGAAGGTGGGAAACCAGGTCTTTATCCATGATCTGGAGCAGAAGGGCGATCTTCCGATCACTTCGAGATACAGAGTTATAAATGTTTATGAGGGAGTGGGACCTGACGGCGCGGATGTAGCCGATATCGAGGTCGAACTCGTAACGGGAAGGATGCACCAGATCAGGGCGCAGTTCGCTCATATGGGATATCCGATCATAGGTGACGGAAACTACGGAAGAAACAAGATAAATACTTTCTTCAAGTCGCGCGAGGGCGGCAGGGTTAAGTATCAGCAGCTCTTTGCGACGACTCTGATACTCAGAAAGATACCGAAGAGCAACAGACACTTCGCCATGTCCGGCAGAAAGTTCTCGATCGAGCCGAGATATGATGTGAAGATCAGAGGTTAATATGACTATTTCCGACAAGTTAAACGGCAAGAAGATCCTTATCTGGGGCAAGGGCAGAGAAGGCCTTTCCACGGAAAGGTTTATAAATGAATTCTGCTCCGATGTTACATATGATTTCTTCGTGGGAAGCGAGGATGAAGTCAGGTTCGATGACTATGATCTCGTCATCAAGAGCCCGGGTATCATTACGGAAAAAGAACATTCCAATATGACATCACAGACGAGACTTTTTATGGAGCAGTTCTCGTCCCAGACCATCGGCATAACAGGAACGAAGGGTAAGAGCACCACTTCGTCGCTTCTATATAGAGTCCTTCGTGACAGTCTCGACAGGGAAGTCGTTCTCGTGGGAAATATCGGTTTTCCGTGCTTCGACTACTATAAGGAGATGACCGAAGGCGCGCTCGCAGTCTATGAGATGAGCTGCCACCAGCTCTCTGATCTGGAGACCTCGCCTCACATCGCGGTATTCCTGAACCTTTACGAAGACCATCTGGACCGTTATAAGACGATGGACAGATATTATGCGGCAAAGAAGAATATCACGGCTCACCAGGGTCCGGACGATATCCTCTTTATCGGGAACGATGTTCCGGAGACTCCTACCAAGGCAAGAAAGATCGACATCAGTTATTCCGATGCCATGGATTTCGACATGAAGCTTCAGGGTGATCACAACAGGTTTAATGCGACTATCGTTTATAAGATCGCCACGGAACTCTTCGGCCTCAAGGACGGAGACGTACGAACATCCATAAGTGAGTTCCAGGGTCTTTCGCACCGTCTCGAAAACATCGGCACGATTAACGGCGTCACATATTATAACGATTCAATATCCACAATCCCGGAAGCTACCATCAGGGCGGTGGAGAGTATCAAGAATACCAAAACGGTCATTGTCGGAGGACTCGACCGCACCATCAACTATGATAAGCTCATTGCTTTCATGAAGGAGCGCACGGATCTGTTCTTCATCTGTACATATAAGACAGGTGAGAGGATCTATGAAGAGGTAAAAGATCTTAAGCACTGTTCCTACAGGAACGATCTTAAGGAAGCCGTTGAGCTTGCTAAAGAGATAACGCCTGAAGGAACGGCATGCGTTTTCTCACCTGCAGCTGCATCTTACGGATACTTCAAGAATTTCGAAGAGCGCGGTGACTATTACAGAAGACAGGTTCTTAATGATTCTGAGCAGATACTGGTCTTCACAGGCGACATCGGCTTCGACAAATATATGGACGGAAGATGGAAAGATGAAGATCTTCTCCCTTCAGACATTAAGGACATCCTTAAGTCAGCTGATCACGTTATTACAAACGTTGAAGGTCCGATCATGAGATCCGATAAAGAGGAAGTGACCGAAGGCGTTAAGCAGCTTCTGCACTCGATGGATATCGAAGTTGCGGATTTCCTTAAGGATATAGGTTCAGATATCTGGAATATCTGCAACAACCACATAATGGATGAAGGTGAAGCCGGCATCAGGAGCACTCTCAAAGAAGCGAGAGCCAGAGGTGTTAAGACTCTGGGCGCGGGCATCAACATCAACGAAGCCCGTAAGGCTGTCTATATAGATGAAGCAGGCG
>CADCQX010000016.1 GCA_902803695.1 Oscillospiraceae bacterium | reverse complement strand
GGAAAAACAGCGAAATTACAGTCATCCGTACCGTTATAGAACTGTACAAGTAACGGGAATTCAAAAGAAGAGCAAAAAGAATGGGGACGCCCCAAGTGAGTTCAATCACTTTTGAGACATCCCCTTTGTATATGTTAGAATATTTTAAATCTCAAACTGCCAGGTATTCAGGCTTGTAGTTGCCCTTAACGTACTTTCTTACCCAGACCTCACCATCGTCTGAATAGTACTGACCGATCTGACAGTCATCACAGAGATCGTCTGCAACCTCCAGGATGATGTCGCGAAGCTCCAGATTTCTCTTGAACTTATCAGGGATCGCTTCATAACCGATCCTCGCGCCAAGGATACTTCCCGTAACTGCGCCTGTGGAATCGCTGTCACCGTTATGGTTGACCGCTGTCCTTATTGCCTTCTCGAAATCCTTCTCATGACGGAGAGCACAGAATACTGCGATAGCCAGTGTCTCCTCTGCTACCCATCCTTCACCGATCTCGTGGATGGCTTCAAGGTCAGGTGTATTCGAAAAAGCAAGTTCAACAGCCTTTCTCATGTGGTTAACATAGAAGGAAAGATACATTGCTCCTTCGAAGAGTTTCTCCGTAGCGTCAATAGCTTCATTAACGGCATCTTTAAGTTCAACGGAAGGATCTTCAACAATACGCCTGATGATATGTACCAATGTCGCTGACGGGATATAGCCCATCTCATGGCCATGGGTAAGAGCTGACGTCTGTGCAGCCATCATATCGACAGCACTATAGCTGATGCTTCTGTCGCAGAAATAAAGTCCGATAGGAGCGACTCTCATGACACCGCCGCAGCCTTTACTCCTGTTGATCGGGTTTTCTACGGAACCACGAGCACCGTTAGCGATAGCCTCCATACACGTGCTGCCCGGAGCACGTTCGCTATAAAGCTCCGGAACATTCAAAAGCCATGAATACTTCTTCTCGCTGTCAACTGAATATCCTTCGGATTGCGTCTTAAACCAGCACTTATACATTCTCCTGATGGAATCTGTATAATCATCGGTCTTTCCGCTGACCATACCTCTTGTAGTTCCATATAAAAGTCCGTTAGCTGTGAACAAAGACAATTGTGTGTCGTCTGAAATCTGCGCAGTGCCTTCTTTTAAAGAATATTCCTTTATACCTTCGTCGCCGAATCGTGAGAAAATCTGCTCTTCATTAAGAAACTCAACCGTAAAACCCAAAGCATCGCCGACAGCTCCGCCAATAAGGCATCCTCTGAATCTGTCTTTCTCTCTCATTATTCACCTCGGTAATGATACCATGTCAATAAATAAACAATGCCCTCGCGCTTGATGAATACTAATTTGATTATGCACAATACTTCATAAATATGCAAATAGATTTATCATAATAATTATATATATGACTAAAATGTTAGATTATCTTGATTCAGACTATTCCTGAGACATCCTCATCAACTACCGAACTGATATACTCCTCAGGGTCAAAATCAGTAGCCACATTATTACCCCACGTAACCGTATGATCAGGGACTACAAAGTTGAAATAGCTTTTATACATAACACCTACGCATGTCTCACCTAACGGATCATCCGCCTTCGGGAAAGATATTACGGGCATAAGGTTTTTCTTATCCGATACCGCATATCCGAACAGGCACTTTGTTCCCTGAGTCATCCACAAGAGTATGTTGAGATAATCCCAGAACAATGCGTTACTTGCCCTGCCCGTCTTTTGCGAAAACTCTATATAGTTCCAGAATGTTCCAGAAACGTTATCCGTCTTAGTTATTATCGGACCTGTCTCATCAGTATAAAGCTCACCGTATTCACGAAGAAGATTCTCGATCTCAGGGATCGTCAGATCTCTCATGTAGATCCTGGTTTTATACTTACGAAGATCCGGGAAAGTCATATAATTCTCTACGAGGTCCTTAGCATATTTAAGACCGACTCCGGTCCTCTCGCGGCACTCTTTTATCGCCAGAAGATTCTCGCCCTTGCTCGTTAATCCGATAACCACGTTCCTGTCAGTTATGGACATGGATGAGAGTATTCCTCTTAAATGGGCGTCGTACTTAACCGGATCATTGACCAGAGCTTCCTGCTCTGCTGCGAACTGCTGCACTGAAGCCTGGGCCTGTGCCTGCCTTTGCTGTTGCTGACCCGGTTTGTAGTAATTCTTCCATGTCGGGAGCACCCCGTTTTTTCGAAGACAACCAAGATCTTCTGCAACCATGACGCGTTCTCTCGGACAAAGCCACGGAAGGTAGACTTCCTCATCCTTCTCATCATAGCCATCGAAAACAAGTCTGAAGGACTGATGCTGCGTCTGACGGATATAGTGCTTATACGTGGACGAACGGTATCTCTCGTCTTCCTTTTCTCTGCGCCTGATGGTCAGGTAAGTGGCATCAACGATGATGCACTCGATCTGCGGCTTAAGAGGACGGCTTATGGCAGCTATGACGATCACAAGTCCAATAACCGCCACGCTGCCTCCAACGATCCAGGGATTCAATTCAAAGAGAGTCTTTGCCATCAACCCGATGAAGAGCGGTATAAGGCCACACAACAGGCCGAGCAGAGTAATCGTCAGGAAGAACCTGAATTTCAAAGTATGCCTGTAGGGATAATAAACATGCTTGTCATTATCGAGCTCGGCAGGTTTATAAGGGTGGTTTCCCTGAATAGCCCACATAGAAAAAGTGATGATGACTATGGCGATATATGCCATAGGCAGCAAGTAAAGAGCTGACTGTGCGAGTACATACCAAGTTGGATTCATTTCCATTTCTCCATATAGATCTTTGACTGACCGTCGTCTTTTTCAAACTTATCAGCTGAAACCCTGATAAGATCCGTACCGTATGGATAGTTCAGGTAACCTGTTACCGTATGGTCCATATCCATAACCGAACCTACGTAGCATAGAGCAAAGTTACATGCATCATTTGAGTATTCCTCATCTTCTTTTCCGGCATAGAACATCCAGCCGCTGTCCTTATCATCATGGGGCTCAGAGCGGCTCATAAAACCGACTTTATAACCGTCCTCCAGGATCATCTTGGAAACAACTGCGATCTTACCCATGATCGATTTAAGCATGATGGAATTCTCATAATATTTCGCATCTTC
>CADCQX010000015.1 GCA_902803695.1 Oscillospiraceae bacterium | reverse complement strand
TTCATGAAGCGCCTCGAAAATGGTTACGTCATAACCGAGTTTAGCAAGGTCACCTGCACATGTAAGTCCCGAAGGACCTGCTCCTACGATGGCAACTTTATGACCGTTTTCAGGAGCGAGTTTATGAGGTTTGATACCATTCTCTCTTGCCTTATCTGCAACATATCTTTCAAGCTTTCCGATAGCAACTGCTTCGCCTTTTATTCCTCTTATACACTTGGACTCGCACTGTGTCTCCTGAGGACATACACGGCCGCATACTGCAGGAAGAGAACTGGAAAGCGAGAGCACTTCATATGCCCCTTCGATATCACTTTCCTTAAGTCTTGAGATGAAGCCCGGAATGTTTATATTTACAGGACAGCCGGATACACACTGAGGATTCTTGCAGTTGAGACATCTGGATGCTTCAAGCGCTGCTTCCTCATCGTTATAACCGAGACATACCTCGTCAAAATTCTTGGCTCTGACCAATGGTTCCTGTTCCTTTATAGGTACTCTCTCGTTGATCATTTCTCATCACCTCCGCAGTGTCCGCATCCGCCGTGATGGGTATCGCCTTCCTTAAGTTTAAGGAGTGCTCTTCCCTCTTCGGTCTTATAAAGTCTCATTCGATCCATCGCCTCGTCGAAATTAACAAGGAAACCGTCGAACTCAGGACCGTCGATACAGGCGAACTTGACTTCATCACCTACAGTAAGTCTGCAGGCACCGCACATTCCTGTTCCGTCAACCATGATAGGGTTCATGCTGACGATCGTCGGGATGTTGTAATTCTTAGTTGTGAGAACACAGAATTTCATCATGATCATAGGTCCGATGGAAACGCAGAGATCATACTTCTTCCCTTCGTTTTCAACGAGATCTTTGATGACCTCGGTTACAAGACCTTTTCTTCCGTATGATCCGTCATCAGTCGTGATATAAAGATTTCCCGCTACCTTCTTCATCTCTTCTTCAAGGATAACGAGTTCCTTACTTTTAGCACCGACAATGACATCGGCATCGATACCGTGTTCGTGAAGCCATTTGACCTGAGGATAAACAGGAGCAGTACCAAGACCGCCGCCTACAAAGAGTATCTTCTTTTTCTTAACTTCCTCGATATCATCAGTAACAAGTTCTGAAGGATTACCCAAAGGACCTACAAAATCCATGAAGTAATCTCCTTCTTTCATATCACCCATTCTTGTGGTGCTGGCACCAACCTTTTGAACTACGATAGTTACTGTACCTTCATCCCTGTTGTAATCGCAGATAGTAAGAGGGATTCTCTCACCTTTTTCGTCGATCTTGACGATAACAAACTGTCCGGGCTCACAATACTTAGCAGTTCTCGGAGCCACTACATCCATGAGAAATATAAGCGGATGCAGATCGACCTTTCTTTTAATCAGATACATAGAATATCCTCCGTGTAAATTGATTTTCATTTTAATATTATCATTTTAATACTAATTTCCTGTTTTGCATACTAGTATATTAGTTATGTTTCATTCAAAAAACTTTTCGAACACCCACATTAAAAGCCGCAACAGAAATGTCGCGGCTTTTAACGGTTTATAAGTTCATCTTTGGGGGTGAGTCTCCCCGCTTTTGGACATCTGACGATCCGTGCCCAGATCGTCATAGAGTGAGT
This sequence comes from Oscillospiraceae bacterium, assembly GCA_902803695.1. Classification (GTDB taxonomy): domain Bacteria; phylum Bacillota; class Clostridia; order Saccharofermentanales; family Saccharofermentanaceae; genus Saccharofermentans. Next base: position 911 of record CADCQX010000015.1, on the reverse strand, counting down.
AGTGTCTGCAACATGTCTATGGCGTTAGTTTTTCTTTTGCAGTTAATGTCCGTTTATTTTTGCAGGTAATATTATTACTTTACAAACTAGTTAGCCTCGGCTAACTGTTTGTTAGTTTAGCAGAGGTTATCTGCTTCGTCAACATCAAAATCGTGTCATATGTTACACACTATAAAATTTTCCAAAATGCCTCAAAACGTTAATATCTTCGCTATTGAACTCAAATGGTTTCGCGTTATAAAATTATATCGGAGGTGAGATTATGGATTTGAAGGAAGCTTTAAAGTTAAGACACTCTGTCAGACAATATGAAGAAAAAGAGCTTGACGAAGATATCGTAACCAAGCTCGAATGCTTTATCACTGAGATCAATACTGAAAGCGGTCTTCATATTCAGCTCGTCAAAAATGAACCTCGTGCCTTTTCAGGAACACTTGCTCACTACGGTAATTTTTCAGGTGTTACAAACTACATCGCGATCGTCGGAAAAAAATCCGATACACTGGAAGAAGATGCAGGTTATTACGGTCAGAAGATAGTTCTTTATGCTCAGACATTAGGACTTAATACCTGTTGGGTTGCCATGACCTATTCCAAAGTTCCAAGCGCTTTTAAGATCAGTCAGGGTGAAAAGATAGTTATCGTTATAACTGTCGGTTACGGCGTTGATCAAGGTCAGGAAAGAAAGTCCAAGAAACCGGATGATGTTAGTAATATTGAAGCTGACTCTCCTGAGTGGTTCAAGGAAGGAATAGATGCTGCTCTTCTCGCCCCTACTGCACTTAACCAGCAGAAGTTCAAACTCATACTTCTCGATGATAAGGTCAAGGCTAAGACAGGTCTTGGTTTTAACACAAAAATAGACCTCGGAATCGTTAAGTACAACTTCGAGGTCGGTTCAGGCAAGGATC
>CADCQX010000014.1 GCA_902803695.1 Oscillospiraceae bacterium | reverse complement strand
TTCGCGAAAGACAACGTATCCTCGTGGATCTCTCTCTGGTTGATCATAGCCTCACCATGCATATGGAGATACTCGATAGGCTCCTCCAATGTGAGAATATGACACTTTCTGCATGTATTGATATGGCCGATCATAGCAGCAAGAGTTGTAGACTTACCGGAACCCGTAGGTCCTGTTACAAGGATCAATCCCCTAGGCTTCAAAGCCAAATCCTTGAACAAGTTCGGCAGACCCAATTTTTCACATGTAGGAATTTCATTTGTGATAGTTCTTGCTGCAAGAGCATAAGAACCTCTCTGCTTGAAAATATTACATCTGAATCTGCTGTAGTCTTTAACGACGTATGAGAAGTCAATCTCGCCTCTTTCGTTAAGGTACTGCTGTCTTGATTTATCGATCATTGACTTACAAAGATATTCAGTATCCGCTTGAGTCAAGATCTGATTGCTCATAGGGATCAAGTCGCCGTTTACACGGATCATCGGAGGAAGACCGACGGTAATGTGTGTATCGGATGCCTGTCTTCTGACAGCTTCTGTAAGGATCGCTTCAATCGTTAATGTAAAACCTTCCACAATATACCTCCTTTAATTATCATCAATGGAATAAGCTACTCTATTCATTTCATCTATAGTTGTAATACCCTCAACAACAAGCGCTGCCGCAGAATCTGCAAGCATCTGCGTTCCCTCTGACACTGCGAGTTTACGCATCTCTTCCTCACTTGCTCTCTTTTCGATAAGAGATTTCATAGCTGAAGTCATAACTACGATTTCATGAATAGCAATACGACCCTTGTATCCTGAGCCGTTACAATCCGGACAGCCCTCACCTTTGTACAACTTCTGACCAGGCTCGATATGAACTTTCTTCATTTCGTACTCAGAAGGTTCATATGGCTGACGGCAGCTGTTACAAATACGGCGAACGAGACGCTGTGATACAACACCTACCAATGCCGAGCAAACCATGTAAGGCTCAAGTCCCATATCAATCAAACGGTTGATAGAGGATACAGCATCGTTGGTGTGGATTGTACTGAAAACCAAGTGACCTGTGATAGCAGCACGCATTGCGATCTCGGCTGTCTCACCGTCACGAATCTCTCCGACGAGGATGATATCAGGGTCCTGACGGAGAATAGAACGAAGACCACTTGCAAAAGTCATACCTGCTTTTGCGTTTACCTGGACCTGATTAAGTCCAGGGATCTTAATTTCGACTGGGTCCTCAACTGTAATAATGTTTGTTTCCGGACTGTTCTTCTCTGAAAGAAGAGTATAAAGGGTTGTTGTTTTACCTGAACCAGTAGGTCCGGAGATCAAGCAGATTCCCTGAGGAACTTGGATGATCTTATCAATAAGGGCATTGTTGTGATCACTGATACCCAAATACTTACGATTAAGGTTTCCGTCATTCTTAGCAAGAATACGGATAACGGTCTTTTCTCCGTAGATCGTAGGAAGTACGGACACACGCATGTCGACTTCCTCGCCGTTGATCATTGTCTGGATACGACCGTCCTGAGGGATTCTCTTCTCAGCGATGTTCATACCGCTGAGGATCTTGATTCTTGTTATGATGGCGTCACGTGCGTTAACAGGGTTGCTCATAATCTCCTGCATGACACCGTCGATACGGATACGGACTCGAACACGATCTTCCATCGGCTCGATGTGAATATCTGAAGAACCTGCTCTGATAGCAAAGTCGATCATGGAGTTAACGAGCTTAACAACAGGAGCACTGTTGACCTGCTCACTAACTTCTGCATCAAGACCTGCGATAACATCTTCATCAAAGTCTTCATTAAGTTCCTGAGCTGCCTTCTCAGCACTCTCTTTACCATAATGAACACCGATACAGTTCTCAATAGCACTCTTTGTAGCGAGCATGAGAACGATCTGTCTGCCGGTGATGAACTGGAGATCATCCTGAACGAGGACGTTAAGTGGGTCATCGATAGCTACAACGAGCTTTTCATCGTCAAAACCGATCGGGACGATAGTGTTATCACGGCAATATTTCTCAGTAACCAAAGCTGTAGCCTTGGAATCTACCTCGATATTATTCAAGTCAATGATTGGATAATTGTACTGGCTGGATACTGCACGGAGGATATCAAACTCTGACATGAGACCCATTTCGATGATTACTTCACCAAGTCTCTTTCCTGTCTGCTTCTGAACGCTTAACGCTTCGGAAAGATCGGTTGCAGAGATAAAACCGCTGTCAATAAGGATATCACCTAATCGCTTCATTAAACCCTCCATTTAAGGACCCGCGAGTCCATAAATATATTTTATGTACTTTAAATGACCTTAACAGAACACCTGTGTTATCATTTGATTACAAAAGCACCAAAACAAGACACAATACGCCCTTGTGTCTTAGAAAAATATACAACAGGAAGCACAAAAATACAAGATTTTTTGAAAAATAGGCGAAAATAAAATAGTATTTTCAGACATAGCTAATATTTTGTAATACAATATATTGGATTTTTAAGTTTTAGTGTTGTATAAAACTAAACAGAAACACTATCTCGAAAGGTTTGAAGTTATGGAGTTTTATACTGTTTTAAGCATTTTTTTCGTAGTTCTGACCACCCTTTTCGGCATCGTAATCGGAAGTTTTCTGAATGTTGTCATCTACAGGATCCCGGAAGGAAGGACCATCGTAAAAGGCCACTCAATGTGTATGTCCTGCGGCCACGAACTCGGAGCTCTCGATCTGGTTCCGGTTTTCAGCTGGCTCTTCCTAGGCGGAAAGTGCAGATACTGTAAGGCACCTATCGCTTCAAGATACATCAAGATCGAGTCTTTCACGGGACTTGTATTTTTGACCTTTTCTCTCGGACATATCAGTTACCAGCTGGATATCCTGAATCTTTACGATAAGATGCATCTGGTCCTGTTTGGCGCATACTGTGTAAACCTTCTGGTGTTGGCATCACTAGTATCATCCATGATGATCTACTACGATAAAAAGAGATCTTTCTATGGTTACTGCGTTTTCTCAGGCTGCGCAGCAGTATTGCTTTCGGCTTGTACAGTACTCCTCTCATCATTCAAAGCAGCAGCCGCTTATCTCCTTATCTCCGTATCCGTTGCTTTGATAATCGTAGGTATCATTGCTCTTTTTTCCAAGATCCTTCGAAAAAAATACACAAAGACGGACTTCTGGCTCGACCTTCCGTTTGCTTTCTACTACGCATATTTCGGAAAGATGTCGATAGGCTACGAATACTCACTCATTGCATCAGTAATGCTCTTCATCCTGCCGAGGCTTATCCTTAAGGACACAAAATATGACAAATACACCGCAATCGTCTCGACTTGTGGTCTTGTCCTTGTTAATATAATAGGGTTTATTATTAACCAGTTTTTTGATAATCTATTGGTTAGTTTTTTAGTTTTTTAATTTCTAGGAGGTTTTTATGTCCGGTCATTCCAAATGGAGTAACATCAAGCGTAAGAAGGAAGCTTCTGATGCAGCAAAGGGTGCGATCTTTACCAAAATTGCAAAGGAGATCCAGGTTGCAGTTAAAGCAGGCGGCCCTGATCCTGACGGTAACTCCAGACTTAAAGACGTAGTAGCAAAGGCTAAAGCGGCTAACATGCCTAACGATAATATTGCAAGAGCTATCAAGAAGGCTGCAGGTGCAGGCGAAGGAGACGATTACGAGGAGATCACATATGAGGGCTACGGTCCTGGCGGAGTCGCAGTAATCGTTAAGACTCTTACAAACAACCGTAACAGAACAGCCGGTGACGTCCGTCACCTTTTCGATAAGCACGGCGGAAACATGGGTGTTTCCGGAAGCGTATCCTTCCTTTTAGAAGATAAGGGAGTTATCGTGATCTCAAAAGAAGAATACGAAGACGAGGATCAGGTTATGTCTGATGCTCTTGATGCTGGCGCTGAGGATTTCGTAGCTGAAGATGAGTGCTATGAGATCACTACCGCTCCTGAAGATTATTATGCTGTAAGAGATGCTCTTGAGGACAAGGGCTATGTATTCCTTGACAGCAGCCTCGGACCTGTGCCTGTAACATATGCCCAGATCACAGATCCTGCAATGCTCGAGCAGTTCGAGAAGATGCTCGATAAGATGGACGAAAACGACGATATCCAAGAGGTTTTCCATAATCTTGACGATTGATAAGGTGATATTTTGGCTCTGAAAGACGATCAAGAAAAGTCTGTAGGCATAGAACCTGAGAATAATCCAACCGGCGTTAGTCAGAATACCGGAAGACATGGTGTGCTCATTCCTGAGCTCAGAAATACTCTCAGGATCTTTGACAGGACTTCTGAATCACATCCACGCTCCCACAAGCAGGAAGTCATTTCAGCAGATATGATCCTGACAAGCGAGACTGCAACCAGAGAGGTCTTGTCCTCCATTGCAGTTGTTGCTTTTGTCGGTCCTTCCGGAACGGGTAAGAGTACCAGAGCTATCCGAGTTGCAAGAACAAATAATATCTCGTATCTCATAGATGACGGTCTTCTCATAAACGGAAGCAGGATCGTAGCAGGTACATCTGCCAAAAAAGCTCCCACAAAACTGGAATCTGTAAGGCAGGCTCTTTTTGCCGATGATACAAGAGCCCAGGTAATGCGTAGAGCCCTTGTTGAGAATATGCCGACAGCGCTTATGATCCTTGGAACATCTGATTCCATGCTCGAAAAGATCTGTACTAATCTTTGGCTCAATCAGCCTTCCATGCTCATCAGGATCGAAGATGTAAGTACAGAAGAGGAAATGCGTCAGGCAAGGAACACGCGTATGACCGAAGGAATGCATACCATTCCGGTTCCTTCCATGGAGATAAAGCATGAGTTCTCAGGATATTTTACTGATCCGCTAAATAAGCTCCGTCAGCGTTTTGACCGAGAGCGTGGAGTAATGCCTGTCGTTCCTGATATCGAACGAACTATGGTGCGTCCTACCTTTTCTTCACTCGGATCTTATTCCATATCAGATGAGGCGCTTCTTGATCTGATCAAGATAGTGTTAAGCAAGGTTCCGGGCTATGCGGAAGTCGTATCATTTAAATCCGAGAAAAGAACATACGGTGTCGTCTTAAGTTTGGAGATCGCCATATTCTACGGATCTGATGCGCAGGAGGTCTTATATGAGGCCCAGCAAAATATCGGAAGATCCGTTGAGGAATATACGTCTATTACGATGATAGCCGTTAATGTAAGAGCAAAACGTGTCGTTAAGCCTAATGACGCGTAACAATAAAGGAGATATAAAATGGAAAAGATCTACACGATTCCCGTCAATGATGCTTATAGTGAGCCGTCAATCTGTCCCTTGTGCTTTTTAAAGAACAAGGCTGAGTCAGATTATCTGGATTATTATCTGGGACCTTCCCTTATGGAACCGGATACACGAAAGATAACGAACAAGACGGGGTTTTGTCCTGACCACATGGGCAAACTCAACAAGAGAGAAGCAAACCGCTTAGGCCTTGGTCTTATGCTTCACACTCATCTTATCGATATCAAGGCAGATATAGCTCCGCAGCTTCAAAAAGCCGCTCCGGGCAAGGGAAATCTTCTTAAAGGAAGAAATACCGAGTATAAGTCCAACCTTAAGAAAATAGCCGACAAGATCGACGCAAGAGTAAAGACCTGTCCTATATGTGAAAAACTCGATTACACGATGGACAGATATTCAAGCGTTATCTGTTGGATGTTTTCTCACGATAAAGATTTCAAAGAGAAGTTTGCTAATTGCAAGACTTATTGTCTGCCTCATATCTCGGCACTTCTTCGTGCATGCGCCGACAATATGAGTCAGAACGATGCGGCAGATTTCCTGCCACTTCTATCTTCCGGTGTAGATTCATCGCTTACCGAACTCATATCAGATGTTGAATGGTTTACACTGAAATTCGACTACAGGAATAATGATAAGCCATGGGGCAACAGCAAGAACGCTATCCAAAGATCTATGAGGATTCTTTCTTCGGACAGGAGTGATTTTGATGAAAAACAAGGAAAACCAAAGCAATAATCTTGAATCATATGCTGATCTTTATTCTACGGGTGCAACCTCTGCCTCCACAACAGTAGTTGAAGATCAGGAAACGAACCTGAATCTGTTCCCTGACCTGATACTGGATGATTCAAACGGAAATCTTACAATAGTGATCAATCATGACTATTATTCAACTGATTCCGAGCATGGCAGAGAACTGCTTGGTGCGTTCCTGGATATTCTTGCTGATGAATTCTCCAAAGTTTCCAGGATCTTCCTGATAGATAAAGGTGTTAAACTTCTTGATCCCAACAATAAACTCTATGCTGCTTTTAAAGCTTTGGATGACCTTGAATTCTCCATCGTTTGTTGCAGAGAGAGCATTGATGAATATGAGATAGAATTCAACAAGAAGAACAATAACGAATTGCTTTCAATGCACGACATAGCTCTTGAACTTATGAGCGTTCCTTATCTGTTCACTTTATCCTGATCGATAATTCAGCAAAGATTGCCACCGGCCACGACGGCCGGTTTTTTGCCATATTTTTATGCACAAAAAACGAGCTACTTTCGTAGCCCGTTTTATTATCAGAATCTCTGATATCAGTAGTAGTATCTGAATCTTACGATCTCGTAGTTGGATTCCTTTGCCTTCCACTTATCGTTTGAAGATCCGTCAGTAGGCATTGGAGACCACGGCAAGCTCGTTCCGTTTGCATTCAATGTAGTAATGTTGGAACACTCCCATCTACCGATAACACTGTCCTGATTACCATGTACGTAAATAGAAGACTTAGGACCATAGAGACCAACATAAGCTTCACATGCCTTATGATCACCAGTGAAATTCAAATGAGTATCATTTCCACCGTAGATGTAAGCGTTAGCCTTCTGATATGTCTTACTATCAATAACAACATCCTGAGCTGTTATGATTCCGGAATCATATCCACTGCAGCCCTGACCTATATCAATAGATGCGCCATCCAAAAGGATAATGCGGAGCCACTTTGAATCATCTGTCGGATCATTATTGGTTACTTTGAGATGAGCTTTCTCTGAACCGAATCTGAGACTCTTACCAATGATCAATATAAATGGTCCATCCTCACCGTTAAGGTCAATAGACTTTTCCTTATCGATTGTATATGTATCAGCAAAGTATACGCCTGCTTTTCCAGATGAAAGTTGATTCATATTCAAAGCTCCGCTAGCCTTTGACTTAGTGTCGATACACTTCTGAGCAATTTTCTTGTATGTGTCATCAACATTATCAAGGAATGTTTCCTTCTCAGCAGTAACCTGTGCGTCTGTCAACGGATATGCCTGCTCGGCAGAAAGGGCAGCCTCAGCTCTACCTTTTACATAGTCATCAAAGAGCTTCTGCATATCCTTATCTTTGTTGACGTAGTCATCGCTAACATTCTCCCAGGAAGGTTTAACGTTATTGTTATAATAATTGTTTTCCCAGTTTACGATAGTGCTGTTAACGGAAGCTCCACCACCCTGGTTAATATAGTTACCTGCTTCACCGTTCTGTCCGAGTCTCTTATTGAGTTCGAAGTTGTAAAGAAGTGTGTTGCTCCAGTTCTTGATATCTACATAACCGGAAGCACCGGCATCAGAACTTGCTACGGAACCCTTTGCATATCCGTCAGGAGATACGAAGAATACATTCTCAGCTTCCAAGCTACCTGTAAACTTAGGGATATGAGCATCAGGTCCGGCAAAGATGAATGAACCCTCGATCTTTGTTCCGTTACCGAAAGCTGTATTACCTGTAACGATAACATCGGAATATACATTGTTACCTGCTGTCTCAGTCATTGTTGTGTTTCCGTGGAAGAAACATGTATTGGTTGAACCGTGGTCGTGACCATAACCAATGTCGAAACCACCCATATCAGCATTAAGACCTACCTCGAGAAGGTTCTTAAATCTGTCAACCTTCTTCTTAGGACTCTTTGCCTTAAAGTAAACAGTACAGTTCTCTGTTGCCAAATTGCCGTCAGCCTTTGTACCGATCGTTGTGCTGAATGTAGCCAAGAGGTACGGGCCATCAGAATCAAATGTGACAAGTGTATCTGTTCCGCCTGTTCCCAAACCAGGAACGTTTTTAAGTGTAACAGTTGCCTGTGAGCCACCGTCCTCACACCACGACTCGAGATTATCATCAGAAATCTCCTGAATAGCCAATGCACTGCAGAAAGACTCAGCTACAGCAGTTGAAACCAATCTTGCCTGACCAGTAAGAACGTTGTCATAGTATCTCGTTCTTGTGGAGTTTGTGATCATGACGGCCGATGTAACGAAGATCAAACCCATAGCAACGATAACCAGAACAAGGGTCAACATTGATCCGCGCTTGCCGTTCTTCCCTTTCTTCCTAAAAGACTTAAACATAAGAATAACTTCCTTTCTGCCATACCTCTTCTAAAGATATTCGTTTAACTACATGCATTATACTAACATCAAAACTGTTTGAGAAGGGCTTTTTTACGATTGTAAACCGAAAGTTCACACTTACGTCACATTTGTATCAGATATATGACACATTTTATTGTTCAATATCATTTTTTTGTTTCGTCGTCCTGAACCGTTTTTTTTGGCTCTCCCTGGATTCCAAATTTCTTATATTCTTCTGCCTTGTCAGCGATCAAATAGTAGTCGGATTGCGTAGCAAAGCGGATTACCATTGCTGCAATATACTTACTCTGTTTGCTCTTCTTTACCCTGGTCCTGCAGAAGAAATCACCATGCTCTTTGCATGAATATAAAGCATATACTGATTTCCTGATCCTGAAAGGTTCGATCTTAGTTTTCAGTAATTCTTTACAAATTGGACATATTTGAGGAAACTCAAAAGCGGTCTTATAAGTCTCCTCCAAATTGTCACTTTCCCCGCTCATGAAAGTAAACTCTTTTACAAGATCAGGATTTCTTAAGGAGCTGCCAATGACGGCCAAAAGCTCCTGAGCTTTGTTGTGTTCAAACATGCTCTTGAATATGAGGCCGGTGTAGTGACTGTCTGCCCAGGCGCTGTGGAAAGTGTCATCCTTGGGGATGTTGTAGAAGTCAACGGCAAACTCTACGCTTCTTTGCTGTCCCCTCTCGCCCGCGAATCGTGAGAAGACCGGCTGAAGGTCGAAGAACGGATGGTCGATCTTGTCGTCAAAGCCGAAATGCTTCATGTTCTGCTTCAGGATGTCCGGATCGGAATTGCCCCAGCAGACAAGGATGTAATCATCTCCGCAGAATGACAGATACTCAGGGAAAGCCTCTTCGAAAGAGACGCCGTTCTTTATCTCCTTGTTGGTCTTATGTGTGAGTTTCTGAACGTGATAATGAAGTTTTCGATAAACCTTAGGACGGACCTGCATGGAGAAGCTGCCCTCATAGATAAGGCCGCCGCAGCTGTAGGTGTACTTTTCCGCGCCGATATCGATGATCTCACCGCGGAGGGTGGATACATCTATGCCGTACTCTTTGCCCGGGAACGGCTGATTCCATTCCAGGTCTAGTATTATGAATCTGGTTCCGTCTGTTATCTGATAAGCCGATGACATGTTTTAACTCAAGCTTTCTTCTCTTTTTTATTGAATAATAATATTACTACTATACTACATATAATCGAAAACAGTACAAAACCTGCCGAAATAGTGATGCCCTTGTTCGATGAGCTGACCTTTACTTCGGAGATGCCGTCGCCGCTCAGATCGAAGGCAGTCTTGCCTGCGAGGTTATATGTCTCCACCTTCTCGCCGTCGACCGTGACGGAGATCGGTGAACCGAAACGTCTGCCGAGCAATACGGTTGCTTCGCCCTCGACTTCAAATGTGTCGCCTGCACGAAGAGCTTCGGACCTGAATGCCTCAAGGGCATCAGTGTTGACTGTGTAAAGTTCGAAATGAGGTTCGTACTTGAAGGTAGGATCGGCAATGCGGTATTTGACGGAGAACTCGTTTTCGGGAATGTCATCCAGTTCGATCATGCAAGGACCGGTCAGTTTCTTCTCGATGGTCTGATCGCCGCATTCGATGATCATGTCGAATTCGCCCTTGTAATTTGAATAGAGCATCAAAGGCTCATCCTGCTCCCAGTAATCGAGCCTGACGGTCTTATAGGCGATCACGGTCTTGCCTTCCTCTATCATGGATTCACCGTCGATGAGAGGTCTCTCGCCTACGCCTCTGAAAACATTTTCGGTACGGGACAAAGGCATGAAGAACGGCTCGATGCCTATGGCGTATGTGACGGTATTGAGCATTCCCGGAGGTGATGTGTAATCTCCGGTAAAGTGTCTGAGTTCGTAGTAGTCATCGTTGTCCCTGGAGAAGAATTCCAGCTGGGCGAACGGATAGTCCATGACCATATCCTCCTCCGAGTTGCCGTCGAAGAGTACGGCCGCGTCGTCAGTCGGCTTGCCGAAATGGGATATCGGAAGGATAAAAGCGAGGTTTACAGTAAGACCCGTAAGGACGATGACAGCGAGGATATAGCCCGGGATCTTTCTGATATTGATGATCAGGAAATATGAAACGATGGCACAGATGACCGTAAAGAACATGGAAAAGGTTCCCGGAGAAACATCATTTTTGGAGTTGTTTGAAAGGACTACCAGGATGATGATCGAGAGAGAAGCTCCTGCGGCTACGGTCTTACTGAGGCCGGCGATGTTACGGATCGAGATGGCCGCCGCGAAGATGAGGGCAGCCGAGAGGAATGCAAAACGGGCGGAAAAGACGGAATTGCTGTCCATGACCTTGACCGGGATCAGCATTCCGAATCTGAATAGTGTTTTCGAGCAGAAGAATATGAAGCATATGGCAACGCCTGAAAACAGGGTTACGCGGATCCTCAAAGGGATGTTTCTTCTGAAAAAGAAGACTATGAGAAGGGCCAGGATGAAGATCGTCATGCAAAGGCCGACGCCGGATGCAAGCGACATATCGATACCCTTGCCGTTTAAAAGGCGGGTCAGAAGATCGAAGATGTCGGTCCTGCCCTGCGAGATGTCGTTCGTATCGTCCAACTTGAAAGGGATACGGGAATCGAGGATCGTATTGGCGAAGGTTACCGCGGAAAAACCGACGGCAGCCAGGATATAAGGCATCGACTTAAGAAAGAGGATCAGCGAATTAATAAGATCGGTTCCTACAGCCATCGCGAAGAAAAGGGTCGCGAAGATGACGAAAGGAAGCGCTGTCATGAGGTTAAGGCTGCCCGAGAAATAGAAGATCAGCGTAACCGTGATCGCGAACTCAAAGCCTTTTTTGACGGAGTTGTCATCCCTGAGGAAACCTATGAGGTAATCGAACATTACGGGGATGATGATCACGGTATCCATCACGCAGGAATAGGATGCCACTCCGAGGACGGATGAGGACAGGCTGTAGCATACGGCAAGAAGGATCGTAATGCTCCTGTCCAAAGGAACGTTCCTCCTCAAAAAGCGGTGCATCGTAAAAGATGCGAGGGCAAGTCTTAAGAAAAAGAATACGTAAAGGATCACTTTCGCTAACGAAGGGATCATCGATGCAACAAAAAAGCCCGGATCCACGTGACCCTGAAGGAATATGCGGTAATCCTTTGAAAGATCAAAATCCTTAAGGAGCTGAAGATCCTCGGTTATGCCCCTGAAGAGCCTCATGTCGAACTTATCGTAACGAAGCGTGATCTCCTGCGGGATCTTTGTGTCACGGATGCCGAGATAATAGGCGCAACCGAAAAGGAGTAACGGCAGGATAAATGCCAATACCATATCGAGAGGATAAAGAGTAATGTCGTCCGATCTTTTAAGCTTGCGGAACATCGGCTGCCTCTTCCTCCGAAGGAACTGTCTCAGATGTCTTCTCTGAGGCTTTTTCTTCCTTAATGTAACCGGTAACTATCTTTCCGAAAGTAAGGAATGCCAAAAGTACCAAAGATGCAACGGTAATGACGATTCCGTAGTCGAATCCCCAGAGGGTGTAATAAAGCCCTACCTTGTGCACTCCCGGACCGACCTTAACGGCCATCATTGCGTTCTGGATAGGAACGATCTCAACAGGCTCACCGTCTACATATGCCTCGAAACTGTCGGAATACGGAAGTGTAAAGAACAGAAGTCCGCCATTCTCGGAATCGATCATACCTTCGATGGACTTGTCGTCGTACTTTGTGACGAGGAACTGCTCGTCAGACAGGAATTCAACCATTGAATCATATGCTTCGCGGTCGAGTTCGTATGTGAATGCCTTGATGACACCTGCAGGTGCGTTAGGGATCGTGATCGTGCACTTGATCGGAGTACCTTCATAAACGCCCAGAGGGATTATCTGATAATACCTGTAGGATATGCTCGATGTACGGGATACCTCGTTACCCTCGCTGTCACAGTTCCTGATTATGTAGTTGCCTGCCTTTGAACAATCAAGGTAGACATAGACATCCGATCCGATAGTGGCGTCATCAACGACGATCGTCATTGTAGCGAGTTTGTCTGCAGTTATGACGGAGTATGAGTCTACTCCGAAATTGTTGATGCTCTGGTTAATGTTATCGAACTCCTCGCCGTAGGAATCGATCTTTCTGTAGACGTTTTCTTCAAAGCCCATGCTGTTGACCCAGAGATTGGTCTTCTCAAACGGATCTTTGTTATCCGCATCAGGCTCGTAGTCGATAAGGTCTTCGGAAACAATGTAGCCGACGGAAAGAGCGTCCGGATTGCCGTAGCTCTTGATGTATCCGTCATCATACTCCAGATCGAAAATGCCCGGGATACTGTCTGTCTTATCGGCAGCAATAAAGTTCCTGATGCCGAGCAAAGTGGACGTTACTCTGGTAACACCCATGCTCCTCGTGCTGTTGATCCTGTTATTGTGGAAACCGAAGTTACGGATATAAGTAACAAAATCCTGTCTTACGGTCGAGGAGAAAGTTGAAAGTCCTCTTACGTCGTAGATGGACTGGATATTACAGAAGTTGTTCGGATAGACCTCCGATCTCTCGAAGAGCTTATGACCGTCCGCAGTCTCAACATCCGTAGCGTAATCCTTGACCTTGTCATAGTTAATGCCGTAAGTCCTGTACAAAGGGAATCCTTCGTTCTTGGCAACGGTCGCTATGCAGATGATGCTGGTCGCGATCATCTCCAAAGCCATGAGTATCGCGATGGAAGACTCGTAGAACAGATATCGCTTCTTCTGGTCCATGACACAGCATCTGAGGAATACGCCCTCGATGATTATGAATGCAAATGACAGAAGTATCTGGATATATCCTTCTTTTCCTTCTCCGAATTTCTCGAAAAGGACAACAAATATGCCCGCGCCGATGAACACGGCGGAAACCTGTGCGGCGCTGAAGCTCTTAAGGACTCTTATAGCCTTGAAGCCGAGGAATACAACGAGGAAGGAAAATACAAAAGACTGTCTGTACGGGATCTGGTTCGGGAAATGGAAACCGTGCCAGATGAAGTTCAGCGTCCTGTTGGTAAAGCTTAAGTAGAGAACGGCAAGAAGGATTCCGTAGCAGATCTTGTGACGGAGCTTGATGCCGGTCTTTTTCGAGGCGGCAAAGAAAAGAACGACCATGAGGATCGGAATTATGCCCGAGTATACGTTGGCCATGCCGTCTCTGATGTTAGGATTGGCTGCAACGAAGAACCTTCCGAGGAAGTCGAAGAAGTTTCCGCTCAGGGTGTAATCCTTCGGGAATTCGGTTCCGACTGCGGAAGAAGACTGGAGGATCTTGTAGGTCGGGATCGTTACGATGGCCGAAAGTCCGCCTGCCACAAGGCTTCCGAGAGCAAATCTTCCGATGGAGATGACGATGTTCTTGAAGTTAAGACGACCCTCGACGGTCTCTTCCTTCTTGGTCTGGAAAAGACAGATGCAGTAAACAGGCGCAAAGAGGATCAGGAACAGGCAAAGGAAATAGCCCGTGTAGTAGTTGCTTATGATGGCGATGCCGAGGGACAGGCAGTAAAGGCCGTACTTTCCTTCGGTGAAGAGTTTACGAAGACCGAGCGCGATCAGAGGAAGGAGAACGAGTGCGTCGCACCACATGATATTCCAGAAATCACAGCAGAACCAGCCGCAGAGTGCGTAAGCACAAGCAAAGGCTGTCGTTATGTAGTCCCTTCTGCCTTCGTCTTCGCCGGTGAGGAACCAGCTCATGAAAAGGCTCGCAAGGCCTGCACGGAAAGCTGTTACAAAAGCTGCGAAGACCGGCATGGTCTTGGCAGTAAAGAACAGACAGAATATGTTAAGGGGGCTAGAGCAGTAGTTGGCGAAGACCGCGTAGTACTCCATGCCGAGTCCGTTGTTCCAGGTGTAGAACAGGCTCCTGCCCTCGAGGACCTTGTTACGGAATTCGATCAGAAACGGAACATACTGGTGATATGAGTCGACCGTGAGCATGACGCGATCGCCGAAAGGATGGACTTTCTGAATGGCGAAGGCCACCAGTACCGCAAGAAACGGGAAGATAAATGTCAAAAGATTCATCAGCCAATCACGGTTGGCTTTCTTTCTCCGACAGATTATAGCTCTGTATGCTTCCTGCATCGTTCTCATATCCTCGCATTCCAAAAATATCAAACGTGATTATCATAACATATTTTGTATTCAAAATGCCTTATTTCTGCGTTTTATATGTAATATATTATGATGCTTATTATGGTAAAGTATTATGGAATTACTATTATTGGTTTTCGAAAAGGTGATGTATGGGTCTAAGAATCAAGATAATTATGAATCCTTCCTCAGGCAGAGAGCGCGCAAGGGCTAATGTCGAGGATACCATTGCTTATCTTTCATCCCAAAAGGCCATCGAAAGAGCTGATATCTCTTATACGGCGGGCCATTTGGACGCTACCCGATTTGCAATGAACATAAGGCAGGAGGAATATGACGTCGTAATGGCCGTCGGCGGCGACGGAACCGTCAACGAGGTCGTAACGGGAATGCTCAAGGGCGGCATAAATCTTCCTCTCGCTATCTATACTTCCGGAACCGTTAATGATTTCGCTTCATTCATGAAACTTCCGTCGGAGCCTTCCGACTTCGCGAGGATGCTCATGTCACACAAGACTGTAAAGGTTGACTGCGGAAAGGTCAACGACAGATATTTTCTCAACGTACTCGCAGGCGGACTTTTAAGTTCCGTCGCTTACAGGGTCCCGTCAGATCTCAAGACAAATCTGGGACCTGTGGCATACTGGATCGAGGGACTTAAGGAGATCAACTCCATAACCAAGACGATCCCTCTTAAGCTCAAGACTGACAAAGATGAGTATGACATCAATGCCACGATGTTCCTCATCTCAAATACGAGAAGTGTCGGCGGCTTCAAGAACCTGATGCTGGACGCCGATCTTCATGACGGACTTCTGGACGTTCTCGTGATCTCCAAGGTAAGTTACATGGATGCGATCCCGCTTCTTAACAAGATCGCTATCGGTGAACACCTGGAAAGCGACAAAGTCCTTTACTTCCAGACAAATAAGCTCGAGATGAGCGCTACCAATAACCAAAAAGTCACTTTGGATATCGACGGCGAGGAAGGTCCGAAACTTCCTGCGACCATCGAATGCATAAGAGACGCCATTAATCTGGTGATCCCAAGTGAGGAGGCATTATTGTAATGTTCGGAAAGAAGAACAAGAAAAATAACAACACTACCAGGGAGCCGAGTATCGATGCTTCCGAGCTTATGAAAGCTGCGGAGTCAAACGAAGCACAGCCTGAAGCAGCCGTTCCGGAGATAGCGGAAGAACCTGTTGCCGCTGTTCCTGAAGTTTATGAGGAGCCGGCTTCTACCGTTGAGGAACCTGTAGAAGGAAACTTCGAGGATATCCCTGAGCCGACATATGATTATCCGGCGGAAGTACCGGCGGCACCTGAGGCTGAGCCTTCATTCGAAGTCGTTGAAGAGCCTGAGGAAGAACCTGTTCAGGAAACGGCAGACGAAGTGCAGGAAGATGCCGAGCCTATCGAGGAAGAGACGGAACTTATCGAAGCTCCGGAGGAAAAGGCTGTCATCTATTCTGCAGTCGATGATATCGATCCTGATCTTCTCACCAACTCTGAAAGCGGCGAGGTCGCTTCACGTAAAGCCGAGAAGAAGACAACTGAAGATTTCAAGGAAAACCCTGTAGAACCGATCAAGCTCGAACTTGATAAGTCGGGAGACGCTATACCTGCAAAGGCTTCCAGGAGAGCATTGGTTTATGTGGTCATCGCACTTATTGCGGTGATCGCCATCGTAGGTTTTCTGATCTTCACCGAGGCAGGCCTCAAGGAGAAGTTCAAGAGCCCGCTGTCCATCAATAACACGAGCATCCCTTCTGATGAGTTCAGTTTCATGTATCACTATGTACTCATCGAAAACGGTGTGGATGTTTTCGATAAGGATACAAAGGAAATGCTCGAGGGTCCGTCTGTTGACCCGAACTTCAAGAGCAACAGGGAATACTTCCTGGATCAGACAGCCAAGGAGCTTCAGATCATGCAGCTTCTGTATGACGATGCGACAAGCCACGGCTATGATATCGAAGAAAAGCACTATCAGATGGCAAATGCCTATGTTGACTGGCTGAAGACCAAGGCAAGCGAACTGGGCGTGCCGCTCAACACATATATCCAGGGTGTTTTCGGAACACAGGTAACGGAATCATGCGTCCGTGACACTCTCGCCAAGAAGTACTTTACCGAGGACTACGCATCCGATGCCAAGCTCGTGGAGCTCCAGGCTACTGAAGCCGAGGCTAAGGAAGCATACGAAGCTAACAGAAACGCATATGACCTCGTAAGCTACAAGATCTTCAGAATGACATACGACCAGCGTGATCAGGCATTCATCGATACGGCTATGCTTCACGCCAACGAGATCATCGAGGCTATGGGCCACGACCCTGACAAGTTCGAGGAAGCTGCCTACGAGTACTTTACCGGTGACATGCAGGAGAAGCTCGCTGAGCCTGATTCCCTCCTCATCGCCGACAGCCGTTATAAGGATATCGAGCATGCGGAGTTCAGGACATGGCTCTTCGATCTCGAGAGAACTCCGGGCGATACGACCATCTTCACTGACGAAGACGGCTTCCCTATCGTTCTCTGCTTCGTTAAGAGAGAACCGCAGTCCACACCGCTTAGAAGCGTAAGGATCTTCGAGGTCGTTACGAATCCGGGCGACGAGAACGGCGAAGGCAAGGTCTCCATGGGTGACGCGCAGATCCTGGCGCAGGACATCTACGAGTACATCAAGGATGATACGACGGCAATGTCTGTCGAGAATCTCTATACCGACGAAGTTCTTAATGACACCCTGTCCATCACGGCAAGCAGCGATACTTATCCGGGCAAGTTCGAGGATACTCTCGACAAGTGGATTTTCGCACCTGAGCGCAAGGCCGGCGACAAGGAGATCATCGAATCCGAGAACGGTTTCTACATCATCTACTTCAGTTCCGAGTCTGAGAAGCCGGAGTGGTATGACAGAGTAAACAGTTTCATAAGAATGAACAAATATCAGGCCTTCCTCAACGAGATGCTCACCGAGTATTCCTACGAATTCAAGTCGTCGGGTGTAAGCCAGATCGTGGATGTGCCTTAATGGACGTATATATAATCAGACACGGCAGGACCGTGTGGAACACCGAGATCAGAATGCAGGGACGTTTGAACTCTCCCCTGACACCGGACGGAATAGAAGGAGCCGCTGCTCTTTGTCCCGTAATATCGGAACTTCCGATCCGTAAAATCCTGGTAAGTCCGATGCCCCGCGCACTGCAGACTTCCTACCTCGCGACCGGCGGCAAGTTCCCCACAACGATCGAACCTCTCCTTTCCGAGATGGACCTGGGAGACCTCGAGGGCGTCTTAAGATCCGAAGCCGAAGTGATGTATCCGGAGAACTACGGTTACTTCAGGTTCGAACCGCATAAGTTCGTTCCCATAGGAAACGGCGAATCCTACGCCCAGGTAGTGGACCGTGTCCGCCGTCTCCTTAAGAAGATCCTCGTAAACGAGGAAGGACCTTTGCTCCTGGTAACTCACATGATCCTTGTTCAATCGCTTCTTTGCATTATCGAAAACAGGGGCCTTGACACCTTAAGATCCACCCCGTTCATCGAGCAGGCAAAGATCTTCCATATAAGATTCGACAAGATATCTGAAGATAAGTTTCGCGCAAATATACTAAGCTACAACGGCGAGCCCTGCGATCAGACATTCGAATTCAGCTTATAAAAAAAGAATGCCTCCATGTGAATTGGTTCACTTTTGAGACATCCCCTTGTTTTGTTTCTGTTATTCTTCGTCGTCTGCGTTAGCTGCCTGAAGTTCTTCGATAGCTTTTCTCATAGCTTCTTCATTCTGCTTGGTCCTGTATTCGTTCATGAATATCAGGAATATACCTGAGAATACCGATAACAGCATTACTGCTACGATTATCAGAGCAACTATCCTTATTATTCTTTTTTTCTTCTTATCAACATTAGCCATAGTTATTCGTAGTCAGCGCTGTCTCCGATCTCAAGTGTCAACGTAACTTTCTCACCGTCACGATCGACGACTACTTCAACTTCATCACCGACATTGTGAGAGTCACGTACTCCAATAATATCATCTGATTCTTTTATTTCAACCCCATCCATGGTAAGGATCCTGTCGCCGATCTTAAATCCTGCCTTGTCGCCCGGGCCGTCCTTAACGAGTTCGGCTACGTATACGCCGTCATCAGCACCGAAATAGTCATTGGCTGCCACGAACTTGACCGTGGTTCCGAGATACGGTCTGTTGATGACCTTACCGTTTACGATGATGGATTCGATATTGCTCTTGATGGATGAGATCGGGATAGCAAATCCCAGACCCTCAGCCGTACCGATCTTGGCATTGACGACACCTATTACCTCACCGAAGGAATTGACCAGAGGTCCGCCGCTGTTACCTTCGTTGACGGATGCATCCGTCTGGATGAGCTTCATGGAATAGCCCTTGGTGTTCATCGGTCTCTCCATTCCGGAAATGACGCCTACGGTAATCGTTCCCTGCAAAGTTCCGAGAGGGTTTCCGATGGCGATCGCCAGTTCACCGTTCTGGAGCACGTCGGAATCACCAAGTGTAACTGTAGGAAGCGGATCGTCGCTGCTGATCTTGATTACTGCGATATCTGTCTGGATATCAGTTCCGACTATTCCCGCCTCATAAGCTTCTTCCTGTCCTCCGATATAGACCTTGAGTTCGGTCTTGTCGGAAGCATTCTCTATAACGTGGGCATTAGTAACGATATATCCGTCTTCCGAGATGATAAATCCGGAACCTGCAGATACGCTCTCGGATGCCTGATCCACAAGATAGATCGCAACCGTTGCAGGAGAAACTTTGTCGTAGATCTCTACAGTACTCAATGTCTTCTTGTTCGGATCGTGGACTGAAGCTGCCTCTTCAAGGGAGAAGTTAGGGTCAGCCAGTGCCGATACTTCCTTCTTCTCAGATTTAAGTCCCGCACTCTCGATATAATGATCGAAAGCCTGTGAAGATTTCTCCAGCCTGCCGCTGGTCAGAAGGAAGATAAATACCGACTGGAAAGCGATAAAGATCATAGCCAGTGCAAAAAGTACCGACATGATGATCAGCGGTGCCTTGCTCTTTTTCTCAGGCTGAATATATACGATCTGCCTTTGCGGCTCTTCCTTTTCAGGGACATCCGCGCCGGAGGTCTCTTCATTTATCTGTTCCATGACATCGGAAGTCTCAGGGATTATTTCTTCCTGAATATCGTTAACGACTTCCTTTTCCATATTCTCATTATCTTCTGCCATGGCTTTAAACCTCCGTGTTCTTTTCAAATAAGTTATACTCCAGTTATTCCCGGAGAATCTAGGCAAATTCTAGAGAACTAATCCTCTTCTTCGCCCTCGTCATATGTTACCTCGACATCTTCCGTCTCAGCCTCGATCTCGCCTGTCTTGACAGGGGTCAACGAGCCCGATGACACATCGATCACAAAAGCCCTGAATTCCTCTTCCCTGTCCACCGGGATCCGGACGTCGATGCTGATGTCCTCGCCATACTCAGTGTTCGATATGTGATAACCCTTTGCCTTCATCTCGAAAACGATCTTATCGTACATCGAATAATCAACGTGCATATTAAATACCGAGCACATCTCCATTATCTTCGGTCCTGCTTCCTTAAGCGCCAAAGCAGCTGCCTTGGTATAGGCGCGGACCAGTCCGCCCTTCCCCAGAAGGATGCCTCCGAAGTATCTTGTTACGACTATGACGCAGTCGGCGATGTCATTCTTGGTGAGTACCGACATAACGGGAAGACCTGCGGTTCCGGAAGGCTCGCCGTCATCGCTG
>CADCQX010000013.1 GCA_902803695.1 Oscillospiraceae bacterium | reverse complement strand
GTTCAATCACTATCGACATATATTTCCTCCCAAACTTTATGAGAGTTATTATACATTAGTTTCACAAGAAAGGCCGCCAGATTGGCGGCCATGAAGGGAAATATATATGTCAGTTCGGGAATCTGTCGTCCTCATCGAATTCGAACGGGAATTGTCCGTCAAATCCCTGATCCGGCTTTACGCCTGCATCGGATTTTTCCTGTGGGAGGACCGATTGCCTGCGGACTTTGACTTCGACCTTTATCTTAACGGTCTCACCTCCTCTTACTACTGTCAGTTTAAGTTTGTCTCCCTCTTTACATTGAGAGATCATCCTGCTGAGATCTTCGTATCCCGAGATCTTTGTTCCGTCGACTTCGGTTATTACATCATCGGCCTTAAGACCGGCATCATCTGCAGGGCTTCCTTCTTCTACGCTATAGACATAGGCTCCTTCTACCCCGCCCTTCTCGTAATCACTCGTCAGAGTATAGACGGATATGCCTACGTACGGCTTCTCGATATAGCCCTTCTCGATAATGGATGTGATCGTATCACGAACGCTGTTTATCGGGATTGCAAAGCCGATATTGTCGACTGTTGCCGAAGAAGAATCACCGCAGTATTTCGCATTGGTTATTCCGATAACTTCGCCGTGAGAATTAAAGAGCGCTCCGCCCGAGTTGCCTGAATTGATGGCGCAGTCCGTCTGAATAAGGTTCATGGCGGAATTGTTGATGGTGATCTTACGGTTAAGCGCACTTACGGTTCCTGACGTAAGTGAGAATGTGAGTTCGCCCAGAGGGTTTCCGATAGCGACTACGCTGTCACCTACATTCATGATGTCTGAATCGCCGAGTACGGCAGGTGTCAATCCTTCCGCATCGATCTTAAGGACTGCCAGGTCGTTACTCTCATCAACGCCTACAAGTTCTGCTTCGTAGACTTTATTGTCGTACGTCGTGACCTTGATCTTATTTGCGTCATCGACTACGTGAGCATTTGTAACGATGTATCCGTCAGAAGTGAGGATGAAGCCTGAACCGGAAGCTGCCGCTTCTGTCTGATAACCAAAGTAGTTGGTCGTAAGTGAAGTGGTGATGCCTACAGTTGAATTTACGTTATTTGCGTAGATCTCTGCAGGCGTCATCTCTTTTCCTGTATCGACATAAGACAGACTGATCACTTCTGCCTCGCGGTCTCCCATCAGGATCGTTGAATCGTTTTTGATATTTCTTACTATCGAATCCCCGTTATTGCGGAGAGTATCCAACAAGACAACCGATCCTGCGCCGACTGCACCTCCGACGAGGGAACAGCAAAGGGCAAATGCCACCGCCTTTGCTGCTTTGCCTCTCGTCTTCTTTGGGGTACTCATATATGAAGTGTGATTTGTTTCAAATGAATTGTTATCCATTCTGATCATTCCTTTCCTGTTTGCTTAAGCCGATTATTTGTCTTCGACTTGAAAAGTACTTGAAACCAAATGGGGCAAATTTTGAGCAGGAAAAAGAACAGGTGTAGCCGCATATATTTGTTATATAATTAACTGAGATTTATATTTCAACTCGATTTCAGGAAAGCATCTTATGATGTTTTCGAAAAGGAGAGAGAGCATGAAGATACTTATTGCAGAAGACGAGATTTCAACAGCAAAAGCGCTGAAGCTCATTATGGAAAAATCCAAGTTCTCGGTGGACATCGTTCACACCGGTACTGACGCGTGGAGTTACATCCAGGCGGATTCATATGAGGTCATCGTCCTGGACATCATGATGCCCGGCATGAGCGGTCTCGAAGTTCTCTCCAAGATGCGCGAAAAAGGGATCAAGACACCTGTTCTGATGCTTACCGCAAAAGCTCAGATCGAAGATAAGGTATTGGGGCTTGAGACAGGCGCAGATGATTATCTCACAAAACCTTTTGCAACAAGCGAGCTCATCGCGAGAGTCAAAGCTCTCGGAAGAAGGAGCGAAGTCTATACCGACTCCAAGAAAAACGTCGGTAATCTGGTCCTTGACGGAAACAGATACGAGATGCGCGTCGGTGATAAGGCAGTTAATCTCACCAATAAGGAATTCCAGCTGATGGAACTGTTCGTTCAGCATCCGGGATTCGTTTTTTCTACAGAACATCTTATGGATAAGATCTGGGGTCTGGACTCGGAATCCGATATCGATGTTGTGTGGACGCATATAGGATTTGTCAGAAAGAAGCTTAAGTCTTTGGAGGCAAATGTGGAGATCAAGACGATCAGAGGAGCCGGCTATTCGCTGGAGGTGGTTGAATGCTGAAAAAGCTCCGTTGGCGTTTTGTTATCGCTTCCATGCTCGCATTCTTTTTTGTTATCGCACTTGTAGCAGGTCTGGTAAACGTAGTCAACTATGTGACAACAACTAAAAGGATCGATGAGCGCGTGGATTCGATCTTCGCCTATGATCCTTATAAGCCCATGTTCAAAAACCCGCAGGATTTTGCTTCACAGCTGGGACCCTTCGGAGGTCTTCCAAATCCTGATGATAATGCCACCATGAGGTTCTTTATCGTTTATGTCGATAATGGAGGAACCGTCGGTATCGTATCCTGGAATTATATAGCTTCGGTATCGGGATTTGATGTAACCTCCTACTCTCACCAGGCTCTTATGAGAGATTCAGAAAGAGGATATGAGGGAGACTACCGTTTCTTAAAAGTCCATAAGGGCGATCAGACAGTAATCATCTTCCTTAATTGCGCAAGAGAATTGGAAACCATGAGATTGCTTCTTTATATGTCGATCATTATATCATGCGGAGCTTTGTTCCTCGTTTTCCTTCTGGTACTTCCGTTGTCCAAAAAAGCAATCCAGCCGATCGCAAAGAATATAGAACTTCAGAAGAGATTCATAACAGACGCCAGCCACGAACTGAAGACGCCGCTTACGTCCATATCCACCAGTCTTGACGTTATCGAACTGGATCGCGGCCAGGACGAGTGGACCGATAACATAAGAGGCCAGGTCGGCCGTATGTCGGGCCTCGTAAGTCAGCTCGTCACGCTCTCAAGACTCGATGAAGTCAAGCCTGTACCTGAGAAGGAACACTTTGATATAAGCGGTGCCGCATGGGAGATCCTCGAAGTCCACATTCCTCAGGCAAAGGCAGTCGGCAAAGAGATAAAAGTCGATGTCGAGGACAATGTCATGATGACGGGTGAGAAAGCATCCATCCAGCAGATGTTTTCTGTCCTTATCGAAAACGCTATCAAACATTCTGATGATAAGAGCGAGATCAGGTTCAGTCTCAACAAGACCCACGGCAAGATAAAGATCGAGGTCTTCAATACCTGCAACTACGAAAAGATACCGGACACGAAGCGCCTTTTCGAGCGTTTCTACCGTCCTGACGAATCCAGAAACACTGCTACAGGCGGCAACGGAATAGGTCTCGCGATCGCCAAATCCGTTGTAGAAGCACATGGCGGAACCATCAAAGCCGAGTGCCCGAGCGGCAAGACCATGACCATCACAGTAGAATTCTGATAGTTTCACTTATTCTGTTTAGGTAGATTTCAGGTTGCTTCCATATAATTGACTCATAAATCACCAAAAGGAGTCTTTTATGGAACAGGCCAACAACTACCGGCACGAGCTCAAGTTCGCTATTCCGTATCCCGAATACGTAGCCATGAGAGCCCGTCTTCGTCTGATCATGAAGTCCGATCCTCACGTAAATGAAAACGGACTTTACCAGATACGAAGCATCTATTTCGACAACAGTGACGATAAAGCTTTAAGAGAGAAGATCGATGGTATCGGAAAACGAGAGAAATTCCGTATCAGATACTATAACGATGACTTCAGTTTTATCGTGCTCGAAAAAAAGATGAAAAACGGAAATCTCTGCTCAAAATCCGACGCCCGGATAACGGAGGAAGAGTGCCGTAAGATACTTAAGGGTGATATAGATTGGATGAGAAACAGCGAGAACAATCTGATAAAAGAGTTCTACGCAAAGATGAGATTTCAGAGACTGAAACCGAGAGTACTGATTTCCTACGTAAGAGAGCCTTACATATATCAGGCAGGAAACGTAAGGATAACCTTCGATTCCAGGATAAGGACAACTCTCTACAGTCAGGATTTTCTCACAAAAGAAGTCAATGACATAAGCGCAACTGATACTCCAGGAGATATGCTCCTTGAAGTAAAGTTCGACAATTATCTGCCGAGTATTATCAGGGATATCGTGCAGATCAAAGGCGCAAGACAACAGTCATTTTCAAAATACGGCGCATGCCGCAGATTCGGTTAGTCCAGGAGGAAAAAAGTAATGAATTTCAGCGACATCTTTAAATCAAGTTTTCTCGAGAGCGTAACGGAGTTCTCCGTTATCGACACAGTGATCGGAATGATCTTTGCCCTGGTATTGGGACTGTTCATTTTCGTGATCTACAAAAAGACATTCAGCGGAGTAATGTATTCCAGCGGATTTGCAATGTCACTTATCGGACTT
>CADCQX010000012.1 GCA_902803695.1 Oscillospiraceae bacterium | reverse complement strand
CTCCAGATAAAAACCCCGATACCATTAAGGTTTCGGGGTTTTTCTTATGCCGTTTTTCGGATGGTTCTTTCGTTTTTTCGTTATTCTGATGATCAGGATTTATGAGTATGATTCTGAAACCTCACACTTGTTTTGTCGATATTAGTAGTGAAAGCAAAAAATAAAAATCCTCAGTTTGGGGTGTGGGGGGAAGATAAATGAGCAAGGATACAGCAACAAGCTTAAAGGGGATAGTGCTTCTTGTGGCTATTCTTTTTCTGTCGGCAGCACAGGCTTATGACATTGTGATCAAGGGTAAAGTGAATATCACGAATATAATAGGTACATCAGTTGTACTGGTACTGATCCTGGGACTTATGATCAGGTTCTTTTATCTGAGATTGAAGAGAAGATGAAGAGGGGTATAGATATGAAAAGAAAGATAGTCGGAGCAACGATTGCTTTAAGTTTTGTTCTGGGAATAGCAGGATGCGATTCACAGGTAGAGGAAACTGTAACTGTTGCTACTGAAGGCACAACTGTTACTGAAGTTAGCGAGACAACAACGATAGAAACGTCAGCTGATACAACGCCCACTTCGGAGATAACGGATGCAACAACTGTGGATGATGAGTCAAATCCATACAGAGCTTTCATTGAAGATTATAAAGCCTCAATGATCGCTCCGGATTCTGCCTGGTATTACGGCCCGGGTGTTGACGACGAAACAGAGCAGGTTCCGGACGGTGTTGTAGGACTTCCGAGGCAAGGGTTAAGTGCCGAATTAGACTATATACTCTTTGACATAGACGGGGACGGAGTTGAGGAACTCATTATCGGCGGAGTCTATATGGACACTGTTGAAGTAATAGGTGTTGTTACCATGATCGGTGACGAGTATAAGATAGTCTTCGCCGGATGGTCGAGAAGATATGTCGAATATCTGGGCGAAGGGTATTTTTATGCGGCAGGTTCCGGCGGAGCAATAAATCACTTTGCCGGTATCTATAAGTACGATGGCGAGAGTAAATGCGTGAATCTCATTTGTTTGCTCGAGTCTGAAGATGAGATGAGCGACGATGCCAAGTATTACTACTACGAAGGTGCCGGCGGTGAGAATATGACTGATGTGATATATACCGAGCAGGACGCTGTTGATGCTTTCGATAGGGAACTTGAAGCGGTCCAG
The DNA here is from genome assembly GCA_902803695.1 of Oscillospiraceae bacterium. Lineage (GTDB taxonomy): Bacteria > Bacillota > Clostridia > Saccharofermentanales > Saccharofermentanaceae > Saccharofermentans. Next base: position 6,846 of record CADCQX010000012.1, on the reverse strand, counting down.
GGATTGAATAACGAGCTGCTCGATGCGGAGTGGACGACGGAAACTTTTAAATCGGATAATTAAACATACTAAGACCTTTGCAAGTATGCAGAGGTCTTTTTTTGTGGGATTTTTGAGTAGTAACCAAAAAGTTACCAAAAGTGATTGACTTTGAATTTCCCGTGTAATATCATCCAATTAGAGTAACCGTTTGGTTACCTGTTGAATGATTATCGAGAAAACGCGCTGAACCTGCGTTGATTAAGGAGATTCATAACAGTGAGTGTGGAAGTAAATCTTACAGCAAATGAGTGGGACATCATGAAGATCATCTGGGAGAATCAGCCGTGCACATTGCGCACGATCTGTGATGAAGCCAACAGGGACCACGACTGGACCCGTCATGCAGTCATCTCTTTCCTTAAGAAGATGGAAGCTAAGGGCGCCGTCTCGGTGGACGACAGCGAGTCTGTAAAGATCTACTCAGCATTGATCGCAGAGGATGAAGCGATCAGGGCAGAACTCGGAAACACACTTACCAGAGTTTTCGATAACAGTCCGGTAAAGATGGTTTCTTATCTTGCAAAGACCGGAAGCATTTCCGATGAACAGATATCTCAGATGATCGCGATACTTAAGGACGGGGAAGACAAGGATGGTAAATGATATCCTGACATTGATGTTGGAGATATTGATCGAATCGACGCTGCTTATCGCGGTAGTCCTGATCCTTCGCGGCCTTTTGGGAAGTAAGCTCGATAAGCGTGCGCTATATTATCTATGGATCCCGGCTATGCTCCGCCTTCTTTTGCCTTTGTCCATCGGCAGCAGATTAAGTGTCATGAACCTGTTTAAGGATACCCCGAAGACTCATATCATAAACACGGTTCATACCAATATGCCTTCTATACCTAAGATCACGGCAGGCACATCTGTCGCAAATAATTCTCACACAATATCTTTGACGGCAGTGCTCTTTGTTATTTGGATCTTAGGTGTTGTTGTAGTCTCTGTTTTTACTATTTGGGGCAACATGAGATTCAGCAAGATCCTTCGCATGGGAAGACGCGAATTCAAGACGGATATCATTCAAGGCAGACATACTCCTAAGATATATATTTCCCGCATGACTCAATCTCCTTGCGCGGTCGGTATCATAAGACCTGTTATCTACCTTCCTGAGTGGGCAGCAAAGTCAGAGGAGGATCTAAGATATATCCTTACTCATGAGATGACTCACATAAAAAAACTCGATAATCTTTATGCGATTCTCACAACCCTGTGTTGCATTCTTTTCTGGTTTGATCCGCTGGTCTGGATTATGGGCAAGCTCTCCACAAAGGACCGCGAACCTGCCTGTGATGCCTGGGTCATCTCTCGCATGACCGACAGTGAGAAAACAGCCTACGGCCTTGCCATAGTATCAGCAGTCCAGGGCCGCTCTTTCTCGAAAACGATCACTCTTTCATCCGCCTTTGCATCTGACAAGAACAGCGTGGTTGACAGGATAAGATTTATAAAGAGCAAGAGAAAGAATTCCAAAGTTCTCACTGTTTTTGTTATCGCGATCATGATCGTTTCTACAGTTGCTTTTGGTACATCAGCGAAAACAATATCCGGTGCGGGCGACAGAGCAAGAGTTCTCATAGAATCCACGCTTCTTAATAATTCTGAAGCATCGATTATAGGTTCAGCTACAGTATTCGATAATGATGATGCATCACAGCTTTATGATTGTCTTATGTCAGGTGACAAATGTACGCAGATCATCGATTGGGAAATGTTCGAGACAGATCATGACAGCTACACGCATATATTTATGTGCGGTTCGGATTCGGATCCGTTGAGCGGTCATGAGTACATTGTGGCAGAGCGCGACGGCAAAGCATATGTTTGCGGTTCGCTGATCCAGATAAACGGACAATCCGCATGCCGTACGATGAGTGATGAGGGTTACAAAGAATTCAATAAATTGATCAAAAAATTGAACAGATAAAGCATTCTTCAAAGGAGAAAGAAAATGAAAAAAGCACTTGCATTATTGCTTGGGTTAGCGATGCTTTTGCCGATTTCCGGATGCAGATCCAAAAATGACGGTACAAGATATCAGCAATACGCATCTATGACACCCGAAGAGATCGTCAAAAAGATGACATTGGAAGAAAAGGCTGCACAGATGGTTCAGCCTATCCTCTACGCATCAGAAGTTGATGGAATGAAGACCAACTGTTACGGCAGTATCTACGGCGATGAGGGAATGCTCACAGCTGAACAGTGGCGTGCGACAGTCGACGAATATCAGAAGGCCGCCATCGAATCAGAATCAGGTATCCCGTTTCTACTGGCGCAGGATGATGTCCATGGAGTAGGATACTGTGTAGGTGCGGTGTACTTCCCACACAATATCGGACAGGGCGCAGCCAACGATGAGGAACTGGCGTATCAGGTAGGACTCATCACTGCAGATGAAGCAAAGATGTGTCACATGCTGTGGAATCTTTATCCTTGTGTAGCTCAGTCAACTGATCCGAGATGGGGAAGAACATACGAGTGCTATAGTTCCGATCTCGAGACGATCACAAAGCTTTCTACCGCATACACCAAGGGTCTTATCGATGGTGGTGTAATTGCTTGTTCGAAGCACTTTTTCGGAGACGGAAATACGACATTCGGAACAGGTGAGTGCAGTGATTATGAGCGTCTGATCGACAGAGGGAATGCGGAACTTTCCGAAGCAGAGATCAACGAACTCTTGAAAGTATATCAGGCTCAGATCGATGCGGGAGTACAGACCATAATGGTAAGTTATTCTTCCCTTAACGGCATCAAGATGCACGAGCAGGGTGACTATATCTGGAAACTTAAGAATGAGATGGGATTCGAAGGATTTGTCATAAGCGACAGCATGGCTATACAGGGTACATCTCCGGAGACTTATGAAGAGCAGGTTATAAGTGCCATCAACTGCGGTATTGATGTTCTCATGGAAGGTGAGAGATATGAAGAAGCAAGACAGATCATAGTTGATGCAGTAAAGAGCAAGAAGATAACCAAAGACCGTGTTGATGATGCTGTCAGAAGGATAATCAAGGTCAAAAAAGACGCGGGGATCTTTGATGATCCGTTCTGCGAGAATCTGACTACTGTTCAGCAGCAGCCTGGCTCCATGGATTACAGAGCCGTAGCCGAGAAACTGGTTGAGAAGAGTCTCGTGCTCCTTAAGAATGAGAATGATACTTTGCCGTTTAAAGCAGGTACAAAGATATACATTACCGGACCTGCCGCTGACAACTGCAGAGCTCAGGTCGGAGGCTGGACAATGGGCTGGGATCAGGCACGTGTTCAGGAGATAGAAGGTGTTACCACTATAAAGGAAGCGTTCGAGAGATATGCTGAAGATTATGGTATCGAAGTAATAACTGACAAGGAAAGAGCATCAGAAGCAGATGTAACTCTCCTTTGTGTTGGTGAGAATTCCTACGCCGAGTGGCTGGGCGATACCAACTCTCTTAAGCTCACAGGTATAACAGGTCTTTCCGCTAATAAGTCTGCTATCGATGAAGCGCGTGAACTCGGTAAGCCGACTGTTACCTGCATCATCGCGGGCCGTCACGTGCTCATTGAAGAGGAAGATTATAACAATTGGGACAGCGTAGTAATGTGCTATCTGCCGGGCTCTGAGGGCAAGGGAATCTCTGATGTTCTCTGCGGCTGCTCTGACTTTACAGGCAAACTGCCGTCTCCATGGTATTCTTCAGTTGATCAGATCGGTACGGACGAGTGCTGGTTCGAGAGGGGCTACGGACTTTCATACTCAGAAGGTTTTGTTCCTAATTCGGATGTTGCTGCTAAAGCAGATACTTCATCCTCGGGATTTTCATTCAATACGGCAGCCTCAGGTACTAATTATTCCAGGGGTGTTTTCGAAAACTCTCAATATACTAATGAGTACGCTAACCTTAGCATGAACATTCAGGAAGGTTTTACGCAGGTGGATGATACCAAGCTAAGACAACAGGCTGAATTCTTTGCCAGTGACTATAACGTGGAAGAGGAAAAAACCTATTACGATACATTGATCTGGGATAATGCTTTTGAGAGCGGAAGTGCGGTTGTTATTGTTGAGTTTGTCAACGCTTCTCAAGGTGTTCCGGATAATCCGGATTGCACAGCGGAAGAACTGATCGATTATTATAATTCCTTCAGTCCTGAAGAAGATAATGGATCGATCTCTCACACGCATCCTGTGGAGAAACAGAAAGTTACTCTCGGAGGCAATGAATACATCAAAGACGTTATCAAGGACGACTATCAGGGTCAGATCTACGAGACGACTCACTATGCAAGAAGGATCGATGACGATCTCATACTTGTTATAGAAGTACAATTGTGGGATAAGAATTTTTCAGAGTCTACTGATTTTGTGGAATCTTGGTTCGCATAATCTCGGATTTGTAGCTTATGAGTGATAGAATATTGAATATAAATGATTATTGATAAGTGAGGGTTCTAATTGCGGTTCACCGGTTGGAGATCAGGAAAAGTTTTGTAAGAATTGCGGAACGCCTATTATGACGGTTCAGGCAGCAGCACCTGTTGCTCAGCAATCTGCTCCGGGTAAAACCCCGTAACCACCAGGTTGCGGGGTTTCTTGTTTTCTCTTTTCAACCGGTATCACCGTGAGCGATTTCTCGCATTGCAAAAACTCTCCAAAAGTGTATAATTACACCATGGATATATCAGAGGAGGTAGAGGACATGGCAGGCAATACTTCCCAAAAGGGAAAACCATTGAAGATCGTACTTACGATAATTATTTCAGTAGTGCTCGCTTGTGTGCTGCTTGTCGGCGGTACGTACGTTTATTACACTACACCCCATACAAAGCATTTTACGTCTGTCTTCAAGGTTTCAGACAATAAGATCGACGGGAAATACCTCTACCATGTAAGGAGCAACGGTAAGGTATCCATACTTAAGGCGGATGTTGATCTTTCAACTGTTTTCGAGAGCAACTCGGATGAACTTGACAACCTTGGTGAACATGATATAAAAGTTAAAGCAACGGGTTTCGAGAACTATAAGACTGATACTTCAGGTATCACTACAACTTATCCGGTGATCGTATACGAATACGTTGGCGAGTGATTATCTTGATCCCGGTGATCAACTGTCAAGGATCTTGGAGGTGAATATAAGATGGGTATAGTCTATAGGAAATTATCGGAAAAGGATCTTGGCACGATCATTGAGATGAGAATAGATCAGCTTACTGAGGAATACAAAGCTGAAGGTAGGGCTGTACCTGAGGGTGTTGACCTTAAGACATCCCTGATGGATTTTTATACGAGAAATATGGCTGCGGGTACTTATGTGTCGTGGCTTGCGCTAGACGGTGATAAGATAGTCGGTACCAGCGGAATGTCCTTCGCGGAAAAGCCGCCGTATTTTACATGTCCTACCGGCAGATTGGGGATCCTTTCCAGCATGTATACTGATCCTGATTACAGGAGAATGGGGATCGCTACACAGCTTCTTGACAGAGTCGTAAATGAGGCGAAGGAATATGGCTGTGGAACTATCTATATAACGGCTTCCAATATGGGCGTTAAATTATACGAAGCATATGGTTTTAAGCACAACGGTAATTTCATGCAGTTAAATTTCTGAGAACAGAGGAAACAGAGATATGAGAAAGCATGTTGTCGTAGAGCCATATAATGAAGCGTGGAGATCGGATTTTACAGCTGTCAGGGATGAGATCGATGAAGCTTTACATGATCTCGCGTTAAGGATCGAGCACGTTGGAAGTACATCCGTAGAGGGGCTTTCGGCTAAGCCGATAATCGATATCGATGTTGTTATTCCGGACAGAGACTGTCTTAATGATGTGATATCTGCTCTTCGTAAGATCGGATACGAACATGAAGGCGATCAGGGGATCCCGGGAAGGGAAGCCTTTAAGTACAAGGGAAAAGAACATCTAAGGAAACATCATCTTTATGTCTGTGCTCAGGATTCTGAGGAACTGAAAAGACACATTGCGTTCCGTGACTATCTTCGAAACGATCCGGAAGCCGTTGCCGAGTACAGTAGGATCAAGGAAGAAGGAGCAAGATTATATCCGTGGGATATCGACAGGTATATCGAGCATAAATCTCCTTTTATAGAGATGATCTACAAGCGTATAGGTCTTTGATCTTCTTATTGCAGCTCGAAAAACACATAGTCCTCGTCTATAAAGACTGCTCTTGAGCGAGGGTGATTCCAGTCGTAGTTGGTATAGAGAATATAGATCTCCGCATCAGGATGCTCTTCGAAAAAACGATCTCCGTCATCGATGCCGTAGAATTGGATGGTCTTACCGTTCTCAAGCCTCGAATTGATCTCGGCAAGGCCTTCACTATCAGTAATGTACATTGCTTCGTCTTTAAGCTTTTCCTTGAGATCATCGATGTAGTCTTCATCTGCCGTAAATCTCAGAGTCACGTGACCTTCGCCCTGAAGTATGGTCGGAAGGAATTCGTATCTGATGTTCTTTGCCGAAGACGGAAGTTCCTCAGGGAAGAATTCAAATGGAGGTCTGCCTTCGTATGTATATCTTATGGCGATCGGGTACTGCCATTTTGTCCTGGTGGTTACAGGCATATGAAACGATCCCCAGAAAAGAGCATTGAAACAGAAGACCGTCAGCATCACGATCGAACAGACCATCCACGGAGTCGGGTTATTCCTGCGGCTTAGGATGAAGAGTATTATCAGGAAGATAATGTCGTTGATCAAAAGGATGATGAATGTCGAGAGCGGAAGAAATATGTATCCGATGATCATCAGGAAAAATGCTGCCAGTAATATACCGGTCATAATG
>CADCQX010000011.1 GCA_902803695.1 Oscillospiraceae bacterium | reverse complement strand
TCATCGAAAACCAAGATGGTACTTTACTGTCTTTTTGCACAGGTCTTATCATCCCTCGCGAAAACAACCATCCACCTTTTATTCATGCACTTTGTAGTAGGTGTCGATGTCCTCTCAAAGATAGGAATAATCGCGGTAGCGATCATCGCGACAACAGTATTCTCGATCTGCTTCGGAATACTTCTGGGAATGTTCTTCAAAGGCGATGTACAAAGCAGAGAAAACAAGACCCTCGGTATCGTAATGCTCATAGTATTTTTGTCAGGTGAGATGATCGTAACTTTGCCGGGTTACATCGAGCACTTTGCCCCGATCCTTAACAGGATCAATCCGGCAACGATCTTCAACAAGATCTTCTACAGGATCCTCCTTTGCGAAAACCCGGGAGACCTGGGAACAAATCTCTTGATACTCGCAGTCGCATCGATAGTTATGCTCGCGATCTCAGTAATCATCTTAAGGAGGGAGACATATGCTTCTTTATAAGAATTTCTTTAAGCTTCTGGTAAAGTACAAAACAGTTATCTTGTCATACCTCATCATCTTCGGTTTCCTTATGACAATGATCGGACTTTTCAACTCGGATCAGTCATCCGGAGTATTCGAAGAAGCGTCATTCACGATCTGCTACGTGGATGAAGATGATTCGGCATTAAGCCGCGGTCTTATCGATTATCTCAAGCACAGCAACTCGGTAGCTGACGTAAAGGACAAAACGGAAACTCAGGTCGAAGACTTGATGTTCTTCAGAGTCTATATGCATGAGTTCAAGTTCGAGAAAGGTTTTGAAGAAAAAGTCATAAACGGAAATGCTGACGGGATCGAATATATTTCAGATCTTCCTTCGGGAGCTCAGGCATATGTTCTTTCTAACCAGATCAACAACTACATCAACACATACAGAACTTATCTCAAGATGGGTTATGATAATGAAACGGCAGCATCGAAAACAAAAGATTCTCTGACCTCACATGCGGAAGTTATCGTCAACACAAATGAAGCAGAAAAGCAGGGCGAATCCAACTTCATCTATAACTTCAACCAGAACATCTGGTACATTATGTTCACCGTAATGGCTATGTCAGCTGGTGTGGTAATCATCAACGCGATGGAAGAAAATCTGTCACAGCGAATCGAGGCAGGACCGATCTCCAGAAAGAAGAGAACATTCATCAACATGGCGGGACTTGTTACCTTCGGACTTGCACTTTATGTCATCGTCCTGATCGTAAACCTGATCGCAGGAAGAGGAAGCACAACGATCAGAGATTACTTCTGGATCATCGCGATAAACGATCTTCTCGCTACGATCTCATCATGTGCACTGATCGCTTTTATCACATCGTTCCCGATCTCGAATAAGAGCATCAACATGATAGCTATCCTTTTGGGTCTCGGATTCAGCTTCATCTCAGGAGCATTCGTTCCGCAGTTCCTTTTAGGTGACAAGCTTCTTACGATCGCAAAGTTTATCCCTACATATTGGTTCGTTATCGTAAACAACATGACACACTCACAGGGATATTCGACATTCGATCAGAGCAAAGTATTCCAGAGCTTCGGCATACAGATACTGTTCATCGTGGTCTTCTGTCTCGGAACCGCTGTAGTGTCAAAAGCAAGAACAGAACTTAAAAAATAATATAGATTCGGGATGCTCCGTATGGGGCATCCCGTTTTTGTGCTAACATATAAGAATGATTGGAAGGATAATAGACAAAACGATAATCTTTTTGATGCTGACCGCGATCCTTATCACGAGTGATCTTACCGTGACGATGATGGTTATCGCAGTACTTCTGATACTGTTTACGGGATTCATTACGGAGCTGTTCAGAAAGAACGAGTTTTTTGTAATATCAGGTGCTTTGGCACTGGTATTATTTTTCGTGTTGAAACAGCCTGTTATCCTCTTTGTTTTTCCTATGATCACGTATGCATTCGCGTCGTTCAAGGAACATATTTTTCGAGAAGAAAAAAGAGAGACAAAGGATGTCGTTTTTTCTGTTGTCGAAGGCGTGATGACAATTGGATTTTGCCTTGCGGTGATAACGAGGATACCGATCATTTTGGTAATACTCGCGGCTGTCCCGATGGGACTTAGAAGTTCGTATCTGCTGCAGAAGCAAAAGAAGCTGGTGACGACTCTGGACGACGCGAGATTTTCCGCTATCGATGCAGTGAAGAAAAGAAGGGAAGACCGCGAAAAAGAAGACGAGAAGATCTACCTCGCGACACTCGAGGAACGTAACAGGATCGCTCGTGAGATACACGACAATATCGGACATATGCTGACGAGATCTCTCGTGCAGATGGAAGCAATAAAAGTCATCAATCAGGATGAAAATCTAAAGCCGATGCTGGACTCGGTGGGCGACACCATGAACGAGGCGATGACGGCGGTAAGAAAGAGTGTGCATGAACTTCATAATGAGTCCATCGATATCTCGATCGGAATAAATGATATCGTGAAGACTTTGCCGGAGAGATTTAACTGCAAGGTCAACACAATGATCGAATCATCTGTACCGACTGAGACGAAGAATGCTGTCCTGGCGATACTTAAGGAAGCGGTCACGAATATCGTTAAATATTCAAAGGGAGACAAGGTAAAAGTCGAGTTTATCGAAAACAAGACTTTCTGGCGACTTTTGGTGGAAGATAACGGAAAGAACAAGGAATTTACGTACGATCCGTACTCGAGTAACGAGGGCATCGGATTGTCGAATATAGTGTCGAGATGCGAATCCCTGGGCGGAAGGGCAAATATCTCGGCGGATAACACGGGATTCAGGGTCAGAGTGACTTTCCCGAAGAAAGGTCAGGAATAAAAGATGAGAGTAATAATCGTAGATGATGATCCGTTGGTATCAATGTCTCTTAAGATAATACTGGAGACAGATAAGGTCGGCGACCCCATAACTGTTGAGGCGACGGGAACGTCGGGAAGGGAAGCTGTTAAGTTATATAACGAGCATAAGCCGGATGTCATTCTGATGGATATCAGGATGGAGGACATGAACGGACTTGAAGCAGGCGAGGAGATCATCAAGGCTGATCCGGATGCTAAGATACTCCTGCTGACAACGTTTTTGGATGACGAATACATAAACAAGGCTCTGAAACTGGGCGTAAAGGGATATGTGCTGAAGCAGGACTGCAAGGGACTGCCGGCGACTGTACGCGCGATATTTGAGGGACAGACGGTGTTCGGAGGCAAGGTTGTTGAAAAACTGCCGGACATCATGAACCGCAAGGAACAGTTTGACTACGAGGCTCACGGCATTACCGAGAAGGAAAAGCAGATGATCGAGCTGGTGGCGGACGGCCTGTCGAACAAGGAGATCGCGGAAAAGATGTTCCTTAGCGAGGGAACGGTCAGGAATATGATGAGCATGGTGCTGGATAAGCTGGACCTGAGGGACAGGACGCAGCTGGCATGCTTCTATTACCAGGAGATACGTCCTTAAAGCTCTAAACGTAGAAAAAGCACGCGGCTTATATTATAATAGACAAGTTAAAATATTTTTAGAGCGTGTTTGCTTGGGTTTGGAGGATCAGATGAAAGAAGTAGCGAGTCTTAAAGTTAAAGACACTTCTCGCCGCCAAAGGAAATCCTTGGGAAAAAAGCAGGTAGAGATTACGAGTGTTCTCCCGATCTTTACCTTTATCGCAACAATGTTGCTTTTAGTATTCTCATTTGCGTTTAATACAGTAGCTCCGTTCGGAACGGATTCGATCCTTGTAAGTGATCTTCGTGCACAGTATGCACCAAACCTCATAAGGTACAAGAATCACCTGCGTGAGATCAATATGTCGAACTTCCTGTCGTCGTTCTCTTATGAAGCAGCTGTCGGATGCGGTAAGAACTTTATGTCGACTTTCGGATATTACATGTCGAGTCCGTTCAACATCATTTCATTGTTCTTCCCGGATCACATGATCAACACGGTCGTTGTTATCATTACTTTGTTGAGACTTTCTTTCGGTTCCGCATTCATGTGCCTGTTCCTTCAGAAGAGGGCAACGGACAAGAAGAGCTGCTGGCCGATGGCATTCGGTATCATGTATGCGTTCTCCTCGTTTGCGGTAATCTTTCTGTTCAACATCCTGTGGTTTGACGGATACATGCTCCTGCCGCTCCTTTTGTACTTCATCGAGTGCTATATCGAGAAGAACAAAAAGATCGGTATCGCGGTAACGCTCATTTTCCTTTTCGTATCGAATTTCTATGCTTCGTATATGGTCGGAGTCTTCAGCTTCTTCTATCTTTTGGGAAGACTCATCTATATGGGTGCCGTCGAAGGCAGGATCAAAGCGAAAGAGGTCATCGTCAAGACTTTGAAGTTTGTGCTTCTTGCAGTGCTCTGTATCCTCGCGATCGGTGCTTTCATCATTCCGGTTGGACTTGATGTATTGAATAACAGGGACGTTCTGGTTCCGTCCGAATCCACACAGCTCATTCAGTTCAGAGGTATCGAGATCCTTGATCAGATCTTCTTCGGAAATGTCGGCGATTTTATGTCGCTTGCCGGAAACCTGCCTTACATCTTCGTCAGCCTTACGGTAACGATGCTGTGCACATTATTCTTCATCACCAATGTTTTCGAAAAAAAGGACAAGATCTTTTACGGAACCATCCTGGTGTTGATGTATGTTTCATTTAACGTAACTTATATCGATCTTATGTGGCAGGCTTTTGATACACCGAACTGGTTCTGTCACAGATATTCGTTTGTATTTATTCCGGTGCTTATGGCCTTGGCACTTCGCGTTTTCGAGAAGATCAAGGAGATACCGAACAAGCACATTAACAGGACTTATATTTTCCTTTTGTTCCTGCTTCTTATCACACAGAGCTTCGGAAATCTTGCAAAGAACGGCTGGTTCTTCATTTTGAACGTCGGACTTTTGAGTGCGTATGCGCTGGTGTTCAGGGCGCTCAAGAGGACCAAGTGGCCGGAGCAGCTGCAGAATATGCAGAAGATCTCCGCATTCCTTCTGGTACTGTTCATGCTCTTTGAGACAGCGGGAATGGCGCCGAGAACGGCTGAGGGCCTGACGGCTTACGCGAACGGTCTTCCGGATGCCGATTACCAGAAAGAGGCTAAGCAGCTCAATGAGGTAGGACAGCTCGCTTCCGAGAACAACACGGGATACAGAGTCGCAGCCGAGGAGCTCGTTCAGAAGTCGGAGGATATCTGGATCGAGTACGGTTACGAGATGGAGGCTTTCGCAGGCGGAAGAGCAGTCGGACTGTTCGACTCAAGCTGTAACAGAAGATATGCGAGATTCGTAAAACAGCTCGGATTCCTTGTAAACTTCAACTACGCTTACTACAGCTATTCATGTGCTACAAAGCCTGTAGATGCATTCTTCTCTGTCGGCAGTATCATCACGACAACTGATTATAAGAATGCGCAGCTTCTCTCGTCTGATGACAAGGAGATGCTCTTCAGAAGTTATAAGAACAGCAATGCACTTCCGGTCGGATTTGCAGTTGATAAGGGAGCGATGGACTTCCAGTTCTACATGCTCGAGAGACTTAAGGGTGCAAAGGACTACTTCACGTTCCAGAACAACTGGTATAAGTCCATGTTCCCTGAGAACTTCACTGATGATATCTATCAGGGAATCTATCAGGTAAAGGATGAGGATATCACAGTCTATAACGGAACAAAGATGCCGTCTGACAAGGCCGACATCAAGATCGAAGGTCTCTTCGCAAATGACGATCCGCTCGGTGATGAGAGCCTCGAGAGATCAGTCGAGAGCAAGAACACATATTACAGATTGAGCCCTGATGCTCCTATCGCGCTCACGATCAAGTTCACTCCTGAGTACTCAGGCGAGCAGTATTTCTGTCTGGCATCGTCAGTTCTCCAGAGCGAGAATACGACATACATTGACGGCAAGGAGATCGCATATGTTTATCCGCTTTCCTACTTCACGTCATTGCTGAGACTCGGATATTACGAAGCAGGTGAGGAAGTCGAGCTGACGATCACTTCTTCCTATGAAGCTTTCAGTTATCTAGATATGTATTTTGCAACAGTTAATGAAGAGAATTTCGATAAGCAGTTTGATACTATCGATCTGAGCAAAGTTACTGTTGACGAATACGAGAACGGAACAGCCAAGTTTACTACTAACCTTGGCGAAAACGAACTCCTTCTCACGACCATCCCGTACGAAAAGGGTTGGAAGTGTTATGTTGACGGAGAAAAGACAGACATTACTGTTTATCAGGATGCGTTGATCGCTGTCGATCCGGGTCCGGGTACGCATGAAGTCGAACTCAAGTTTGTCGCTCCGGGAATCAGAGGAGGTATCGTTATAAGTGCAGTCGGAATAGTTCTCCTGATCGTTTTTATCGCACTCGACAGGAATAAAAAGACTGCCGTAAAAGCCGTTGAAGGAAATAATGAAACGGCTGAGAAAACGACAGAAGATTCTTCTGAAAAAGCTAATGAAAAAACAGCAGAAAAAGTAACAGAAGAAGCGCAAGATATTAGTGAGAAGACCGACGCCGGGGAGGCGGAGAAAGCAGCTTCGGTTGCTGATGAAAATGCTTAAAAAAGAGATTTGAATATAGCTTATGAAGGAGGAAATTTTTTATGAATTATCGCGAAATTTATGATCTCTGGAGCACGGATACTTTTTTCGATGAGAGTACCAGAAATGAGCTCCTGAGTATCAAGGAAGATGAGAAAGAGATCGAGGAGAGATTCTACAGGGATCTCGAGTTTGGTACAGGCGGACTGAGAGGCGTACTCGGCGCAGGTACAAACAGAATGAATATCTATACGGTTGCTAAGGCTTCTGCAGGACTTGCAAAATATATCGTCGCTAACGGCGAAGAGGCAATGAAGAAGGGTGTCGCTGTTTCATTCGACTCCAGACATTTCTCTCCTGAATTTGCAAAGGTAACTGCATCTGTTCTCGCAGCTTACGGCGTAAAGGTCTATCTTTCCGATGAGCTTCGTCCGGTTCCTATGCTGTCATATTCCGTAAGATACTTTAAGGCTTTTGCAGGCGTAATGGTAACAGCTTCTCACAACCCTCCAAAGTACAACGGATACAAGGTTTACGGTGAGGACGGCGGACAGGTACCACCTGAGGCAGCTTCAGAGATCCTGAAGAACATCGAGAGCTTCTCCGACATTAGGACCATCAAGATGATCCCTTATGAGGAAGCTATGAAGACAGGTCTTATCGAGATCTTCGGTGAGCAGGTTGATATCGATTACACAAAGATGCTCACAGAACTCGTTATCGATAAGGATGCCATCGCACGCCAGGCTGATATGAACATCGTTTATACTCCGCTCCACGGATCAGGTAATAAGCCTGTAAGACGTATCCTTAAGGAGATCGGATTTAAGAATATCCACATCGTTGAAGAGCAGGAAAAACCTGACGGTGCTTTCCCTACAGTAAAGACACCGAACCCTGAAGATCCTAATGCTCTTGCAATGGGCATCGAGCTTGCTAAGAAGACGGATTCTTCCATCGTTATCGGAACGGATCCTGACTCTGACCGTGTCGGTATCGCATGCAGAGTAGTAGAGAACGGTGAAGTAAAATATAAGCCGTTTACAGGTAACCAGGTCGGCATCATGCTCCTCGACTATATCCTCAATTCCAAGAAGGAAGCAGGAACTCTTCCTGAGAATTCATTCGCAGTAACGACCATCGTTTCCACAAAGCTTGCAGGTCCTATCTGTAAGTACTACGGTGTTGAGCTTCAGGAAGTTCTCACAGGATTCAAGTTCATCGGTGAGAGGATCAAGATCGACGACGAGTTCGGCGACAAGCACTTCCAGTTCGGATTCGAAGAGAGCTACGGTTATCTCTCAGGTCTTAACGTAAGAGATAAGGACGCTGTAGTTGCAGCAATGCTCATCTGCGGAATGGCTGCACAGTCACTCGACAGAGGTGAGACACTCTTCGACAGGATCAACAGGATCTACGACAAGTTCGGATTCGGTTTTGAGGAAGCAGTAAGCTTCACTCTCGAAGGCAAGGAAGGTTCCGAGAAGATCTCCGGAGCAATGGCTTCAATGAGAGCTGAACTCGAGGCTTGCAAGAACCTCGAAGATGCAAAGAAACTCGCAGGCGGTCCTGACGTTCTCGCAGTCCGCGATTACTCCAAGTCCGTACGTTATATCTTCTCTGAAGACGGCGTAAAGACAGAGCCAATCGATCTTGTTAAGTCCAACGTTCTTCTCTATGAGCTCGGCGGCGACAAGGGCCTCGACTGGGCATGTGCACGTCCTTCCGGAACAGAGCCGAAGCTCAAGATCTACTTCGGTGTTTATCATTCCGACAGAGCTGCTGCACTCGACCGTTTGGCAACTGTTAAGAAGGAAATGTCTGACTTCGTTCAGTCCAAACTCTGATGTATAAAGCAGTCTTCAACGACAAAGAAATCACGGTAGAAACCAAAGTCTCCCTGTTCTCTCCAAACGAGGCGGACAGGGGGACGCTTTCTATGTTAAGGCACGTGGAATTTACGCCGGACATGAAGGTCCTGGACCTCGGCTGCGGCACGGGGATCGTATCTCTCGCTGCATGCTGCTTCGGTGTTGATCCTCATAATATCGTGATGACTGATATAGATCCTGTCGCTTCTTCCGTATCTCTCGAAAACATGAAGCGCAACGGATTTGAGGGCGCGGTCGTCGTTACAGGTGACGGCCTCACAAACGTACCGGGCTCGGGCTTCGACCTGATACTTTCCAATCCGCCTTACCACACGGATTTTAAAGTGGCAAAGACTTTTATCGAAAAAGGTTTTAACCGGCTTAAGATCGGCGGGAAGATGTATATGGTCACGAAGAGAAAGGACTGGTACAAAAACAAGCTCATCGCTATCTTCGGAGGAGTGAAGATCTTCGAGGATGACGGGTATTTTGTTTTCGAGGCGCAGAAAAGAAATGAGAACTATGCCCCGAAAAAACGCCGGAAGGTTTGAATTAAGCCCTTTCTGGTGTATAATCAAGCAATCTTAACAATTGGAGATAATAATGAAAGTACTCTTACTAAATGCAGGTTACGCTACAAGACTTTATCCTTTGACGGAGAACATGCCGAAGTCGCTTTTGCCTCTCGGAAAAAAACTTATCATCGACTATATTCTCGATGCTATTGATTCGATGAAGGATGTAAGCGAGATAATCCTCATCAGTAATTCCAAATTCGCTTCACAGTTCCAGGCTTGGGCTGATTCTCTCGATAGAGAAGGCAAGGCTCCGATCTCTGTTCTTGATGACGGAACGGATTCGCCTGACAACATGCGCGGTGCCATCGGTGACATCAAGTTTGCCATCGGGGAAAAGAACATCGACGAGGATGTCTGCATCATGGCAGGAGACAATATCTTTACATATGATGTAAACGATATGTACGATTTCTTCCGCTCGAAAAATGCCGACACTCTGGTAGCGATCCATGTTCCTGAAAAGCATCAGCTCCAGAAGCTCGCAGTAGCTATCCTTGATGATGACGGCAAGATCCTCGACATGAGTGAGAAGCCGAAGGAACCGAAGAGCAATTGGGGAATCTACGCGACGTATTTTTACAAGAGAGAGACCATCAAGCTGATAGACGAATATCTTGCTGAAGGCAACTCTCCTGACGCACCGGGCAACTTCCCGTCATGGCTTTACAAGAGACTTCCTGTCTACGCATACAGAGCCCAGGGTGATTGCATCGATATCGGAACACTCGAGAACTACGAGAAGACGAAGAAAGAATACGAGAATAAATGAGACGCAAAGCATTCATTCTGCTTTTGATAATGACATTCACATCGCTTGCAGGCTGCGGTTCAAATGAGCCGACGACAAGCGATGTTTCTTTGAGTGAAACGACAGTTGTAACTTCAGAGACAACGACCATTGAGACAACGGAATCCATCCCTACTCCGACGCCGTATCCTACTCCTGTTCCTACTCCGGAACCGGAATATATCGAGCCGGAATTCGAGGAGACATGGTACAGCGGATTTGTCGATGCGAGATCGATAAGAGCACAGATAATCGATAATCCGGATGACATCCTGGCGCTGGTCAATAAGTATTATGCGATCCCTGAAGATTATGTTCCTTCGGATCTGGTCGATGCACCGCACTCATTTAATCAGCAGCTTCGAAAAGAAGTTAACGACGCGTGGATAAAAATGTATGATGACTGTCTCGCGGAGACGGGCAAAGGTCTTCAACTGGTATCCGGCTGGCGTGACAACTGGACGCAGCAGTACCTTTTCGACAGGTCAAAGAACAAGAACGGAATCGCCTTTGCGGTGAAGAAAAATGCCATCCCGGGAAGGTCTGAACATCAGCTCGGTCTCGCCATCGATCTTACAACGGACTACTGGGATAACATCAAGGATGACTTCGATAAGACCGACGTTGGCATCTGGGTAAACGAGCACTGTTATGAGTACGGATTCGTTATCCGTTACAAGGAGGAATATTCCGCGGAGACAGGCTATGGCAAAGAGACCTGGCACTACAGATACGTTGGCGTGGAGGTAGCGACATACCTTTACGAGAACGACATGTCTCTCGAGGCATACCTGGGCAAAGTGCAGGTTCTTCCTGATGATGAATAAACTGTTGCATTTCGAAAAAGACAGCGTATAATAACAAGCGGTATTGATCCAAGGCGGGGTGTGATTCCCCGACCGGCGGTAACAGCCCGCAACTCATGTCAAAGACATGACTGATCAGGTGAAACTCCTGGGCCGACGGTATAGTCCGGATGAAAGGAGTTGTTTTTATTATGTCAGTTGATGCCGCTACAAAATCCATTAAAAATGAAAGAGAGATCAGAAGTGTCAGAACAAGACGCATAGCAGTCTGTGCTATCTTAACTGCCATGGCTTCCATTCTTATGTATCTCGAATTCCCGCTCACATTCCTGGGAATCTCTGATATCGCGAAGTATGACTTTTCTGAGATCCCTGTTCTTATAGGATCATTCGCACTCGGCCCGATCTACGGAGTCATCATCGAACTTCTGAAGAACCTCATCCATCTTCCTGCAACAGGAACATCAGGTGTAGGTGAACTTTCCAACTTCCTCGTAGGAAGTATCTTCAGTTTTACGGCAGGCGCTATCTATAACAAGTTCAAGACACGTAAGGGTGCTCTTGTTTCTATGTTGATCGCTACAGTTGTATTTACGGCTTTGGCTATCCCGCTTAACTGGTTCGTAAACATTCCGTTCTACATCAAGGTATTTAACTTCCCGATGGAGGCAATCGTAGCTACGTGTGC
>CADCQX010000010.1 GCA_902803695.1 Oscillospiraceae bacterium | reverse complement strand
GGCATTCTGCCCCGAGCAGATCAGTGACAGGAGTATATGCATCAACGGAGATATATTCGATATACTTATGGCTATAGAACAGTAAACCAACAGTAAAACCGACTATAAAATGCTAGGTAAATATAGATAAATGGAAAATAGAAATAAAATTGTTTCAATCATAACTGCTTTGCTCATGGCTTTGTGTATCGCCATGGTGAGTGGCTGTTCAGTATATGATAAGGTCGCCAACCAATGGAGATTTGACCGTGGAAGAATTCGGCGAGAGAGAAAGCTGAATCCGGATATGAGGCAGACAGGGGTTATGATATACTGAATGAGGATTTTGCGCCCTGAAATCTCTATTTTCTTTCTCGAAAAAGGACAGTATCTGAAATGACAAAAACCCTTTATGTAACGGATCTTGACGGCACTCTGCTAAACAGGAGGGATCGGATCAATCCGTTCAGCATCGAGACGATCAATTCACTGGTGGATAAAGGAATGCTGTTTACTTATGCGACGGCAAGATCCCTTGTTTCCGCCTCTAAAGTCACGGAAGGTCTTTCGACCAATATCCCGATAATAGCTTATAACGGCACATTTATATTCAAACCCTCGACAGGAGAGATCTTGTCGCAGGAAGGCTTCTCAGAGGAAGAAAGAAGCACGGTAAGAGAGTTCCTCATAAGCAGAGGAATAAGTCCCATGGTCTATTCATTCGTTGAAGGAATAGAGCGTGTATCATGGATCCCGGAATTCAAGAATGACGGTGTGGAACGTTATGTTAATAACCGCGTGAATGACAAACGTTTTCGAGCAGTAAAAGATAATGAGGCCTTATACGAAGGCGAGGTATTTTATTTTACCTGCATAGGTGAGAAAGAAGATCTGATGCCTGTGTATGAACTGTTTTCTAATGACAGCAGATACAGGTGCACGATCCAGCAGGAATTGTACCGCCCGGAGTATTGGTGCGAGATAATGCCTGCAAAAGCCTCCAAGGCGAGAGCGATCAGAAAACTCAAGGAAATGTGGGATTGCGACAGGGTGATCTCATTCGGAGATGCGGTTAATGATCTTCCGATGTTTGAAGTGTCTGACGAATGCTATGCTGTGGAGAATGCTGTGGAAGAACTTAAAAAGGCAGCAACCGGGATCATCGGAAGCAATGAAGATGACGGAGTTGCCAGATGGCTGATCGAACATTTTGAAAGGTAAGATGATATATCGTTTATCCCTCAAATGAAAGCGTTGGAAGTGTTTGATTTCCCAACTAATCTGTTTACCATGGAAGAAGTTGCTTGATCCTGTCGAAGACCCATTTGCAACCGAGAGGGCCAAGTATTCCGATAAGTACATACACTATCTTGATGCCCGGGCTTATCCCCCAGTAATACCATTCCGATTCACGGAAATACTCTGCGTCAAAATATAACAGCTCCGTGATGTGGTCATTTATCAACATCAGAATGAGATTAAAGGCATTAAAGAACGCGATATGAAGTCCCATTATCCAGAAGGTATTGCAGGACATATAGTTAACGAACTTGCTCTCATATATGGGTTTTCCGACGAGCTCTACAAACGTCAGCCAGAACAGTATGCCGATCAACGATGACACAAGAGGCGTTACGATATAAGGACTTGTAAATCCCGACAGGTCATCTATGCTGTCGAAAGCTACGTCATAGGATGAAGGCAGATAAATGGTCCTTATCATGTTTAAGATGAGCAGCCCGAACATCAGTCCTATCTTAGCTCCGCCAGGCATAGAAGTGTGCCTTTTTTCCAGATGCTCCCTGTATATTATGCCCAGCTCGAGGAAAGTAAGGAAGAACAGTATCTTGAGCGGCAAAAGGAAAAAGTTGGTCTGCCCGGGAGATACGAGTTTTTCCATATGGTGCGCCTGATAAACGACATAGATATGTGCACATGTAAAGACACCTAGCATAACGAAGCTGTTCCATATCCTGAACTTTGTCATGAACTTTTTCATGACGGCATAGATCATAAGGGTTGCAAAAAGCGTAATGACGAACCACATCGGAGTTACCATCGCATACGGCGTACCAATGGTTATCACATTCTCCAGCATATATCTGATGTATCCACCGGGATAGGACGGCATTTCACCTGTCTTGATAAGATTCAGCAGCCACTGTATGCCCAACACGGCTATTGCAATTCCGATATAAGGAAGCAGGAGAGTCTTTATCTTCTTGAGCGTATATTCCCCGAGCTTTGTCGTTTTATCCACCTTGTTAAAGTATCCGGAAATAAAGACAAACATCGGCATAAAAAAGGAATTATACGGGATGAAGTCTCCGAATATATTGAAAGCGGTAAAGGTATGATGATCGACGACCATAAATATACCGATCGCTGATAACACCATGAACTTTTTATTTGATTTGC
Source organism: Oscillospiraceae bacterium (assembly GCA_902803695.1). Classification (GTDB taxonomy): domain Bacteria; phylum Bacillota; class Clostridia; order Saccharofermentanales; family Saccharofermentanaceae; genus Saccharofermentans. The sequence continues at coordinate 1,368 of CADCQX010000010.1, read as the reverse complement.
TGCGTTGCTGTGCCATATCCCTCTTCGTAGAATTTTGAATCGATTAATAGTCATAAATGATTATATACTTTTTTTCGAAAAATAATGATCAACGCACGATGGAAGAATATACGGAAGAATTGTTCGACAAAGGGATCATTGATGCCCGAAATATCGAAGAAGAAGTGATCCCCAAGATCGAGAGCATCCTTAAAGATAATGGTGTAAAGTTTTGGACTCCGCCAATGTCTCAGGTGAATGAGACCGAGCTTCGTGCACTGTTTTCTTATAAGACTGCATGTCCGTTCGGAAGGTGACAGGTATTATCTTGCCTGAGTGGCGTGATATCATTGTCTAAATATTAACCAGAACCGTTTAAGATGTCTTTTTTGATGATATAATACTCTGCAGGGATAAGGGCAATCCTTAGGATGGAATAATAAGGAATTGCTGCGAATAAGGGATACATTTAGAAAGAGAGTAAAAACATGGAATCAGGAGTAACAGGAATTGTAAATCTGCGCATTTACAATAAAGCAATCGTTAGAGCAAATTATTATGCAGAAATAAGAGCAACATCCGTTTTTGTGGATGATAAACATATATGTGATTTGCTTCCGGGGTATTACACGAATGTAGGAATAACACCGGGAAAACATAAGATCGTTATAAAATCTCCAGGTTTTCTAATGGCTCCGGTAACAAAGGAATTCACGGTTGATGAAAGCACTACGGATGTTTATGTTGCTTTCAGGGGACGTTTGGGTAAGTATATTCAACCGATGATATTTGATGAATATCAGTACAACGCCAGGGAACTTTCACGCGAAACTGAAAGAACAACGAAGATCACTTTCAGTGATGAGAGAGTAGCTCTTAAGATAAACATGTGGTGCACTGTAACCATTGATGATCAACCGATCGGAATCACGGATGGAAATCATTTAAGATTAGAAACAACAATTGCAAAAGGAAAGCACAAGATATCCTTCGAAACATATTATGAAGTTGGATATGCTTGTATCGATATAAAGGAAGATTATGGCAATCTGTTTGTTCCGATAGATGAATGTCGCATAATAGATATTCAATCGCTTTTCTACAATCAAGGGGACAGTAACAGACAGGTAAAATGTATTTTGTCGAGATCCAGTCAATTTGCAGGATGTGCCTGCACAACGAAAATAACAATAGATGGAACGATCAATGTCGATCTGAGAAATGGCGGGACAAAAGAAGTATTTATTTCCGAAGGCAACCATTCAATAGTGGCAAGAGCAAACGGTGTATATACCAGTAATTTTGTTGTTCCCGAAAACTGTAAGAAAGTCACAATCTATATAGAAAATATGGATAAGATACGCTCAATAGTTGTAGAATAGATTAGAT
>CADCQX010000009.1 GCA_902803695.1 Oscillospiraceae bacterium | reverse complement strand
GTCTTAAGAATTTCTTCTGCAGATAGTACGGATTCAAAGAGTTCCTTTATGATCTGATCATCCATTGATGCGCCCTTGCAGACACAGCCTTTTTCTCCGTTAGGAAGTTCGTATTCATTCTCGGGAGATATGGTTGGAGATAAGACAAGATAACCGTTATCGATCTCACTGTAATCAATAATGAAGACAGATGCCTGAAGCATCGTATCAAAGTGTTTTCGAAGAAAATCAACATCACCTGTGTACTTATAGTGTTCCCATACATGAAGGCAGAGCCAGGCGGCTCCAAGGACCCAGTAAGTGGAACTGAGGCATGTGTCCTGAGGAGCACAATCTGCCCAGATATCAGTATTATGATGAGCAACGAAACCGCGCATTCCGTACATCTTCTGAGCAACTTCCATTCCCCTCGGCTTCATGCGCTCGAGAAGATCGAACAAAGGAAGGTGGCACTCAGGAAGATCCAAGGTCTCACATGGCCAATAGTTCATCTCGGTATTGATATTGATGGTGAACTTACTTCCCCACATCGGATCGAAATCCTTGTTCCAGATACCCTGAAGATTGAGAGGCTGACCTCCTTCACGGCTACCGCTTATTGTCAGATACTTTCCGAAATTGAACATGCGGACCACATCCCATTCCTCCGAAGGAAGAGTAAGACTTGTCCTGTCATAAAGCGAAGCATAATCCGTAAGGTGATCTTCCCAAATCTTATACGCACCCTTATGAGATGCATTCTGGAGTGTGTTATCCAGGTATGACTTAAGGTCTTTCTCGTAGAACTCTGTAGCAGCCGCAATAAGTATCAATGCTTCATCGGCATGATCTATAACAAGTGTATTACCAACAGATTCGATCGAACCGCCCTTGGTCTCGACTTTGATCTCACAAGCAAATTCAGGCGAACCCTTGCCACCGCATCTGCCGGTAAGCATCGTAGTATCAGAAGATAGGTTACAGATACTGTCAACGCAGTTGTTATATCCCGGGTTTCTGTAGACCTGACTTCTGAAGGAACGAAAATCCCAGGTTATATTTCCCCTGGCAAGCTGAGTCCTGAATGATATCATGCCTTCTTTATCTGCTGATAACTTGACCGCAATTACCTTATCAGGGAAACTCGCGATCATATTGCGCTTAAAATTGACGCCGTCTTTTTTGTAGGAAACACGAACCTCCGATCTCTGCAGATCGAGTTCACGGATATAATCAGTAAACTCCTCATCATTATTATCGAAAAGGATGTAGAGATTACATAGTGTCTCATAATGACTTTGGGTATCAGGCATTCCGGAAAGAGCCAGTGCACAAAGATCCTGGGCACCGCTTATCCTTCCCTCGTCTATTGCTTTTCTGATCAAAGGAAGCTTTTCCTTGGCTGACGGATTAACCCTGTCTTTGGGGCCGCCATACCAAACGCTGTCTTCGTTAAGCTGAAGAAGTTCCGTGGAAACTCCTCCGAATATCATGGCACCCATCTTACCGTTTCCTATAGGAAATGCCTCATTCCAGTCGGATGCAGGATTACCAAAACTTAAAATGCTGCTGTTCATTGATACCTCTTTAGATTTAAATCTTATCTAATTATATCACCCAAAATCCTTAACCCTATTTTGCAATCGTCAACACTTTACTGTTTGTTAATAGTGTTAGTATAGAATCGTTGATTATATTTTTCGAGAGGTGTTATTTATGAAAGGAAACCCGCTTTCTAAAATATATGTTGTTGTATTTCTGATAATATTCTTCGCTATCGCAGGATTTATGGTTAAAGGTCTTCTGACCCAACAGAAAGAAAACAACGCTGACAGAACCAAATATGAGCAGATGATTAAGTCTGACGGAAAGACAACATTAACTCAGGAGATACTGGATCAAGATCACAACGAGTATGTTGAAAGCGTTAAGAGCAACAATAAGACATTCGCGATAATCGGAATTGGTTTCCTCGGACTTATGCTCTTATTCCTCATTATTGCGATAGCAAACTATTTCAGCCAGAGAAACAAAGGTGCACAAGGCATCGAACTGGTAAGAAACATTGTCTCGATCGTTGCTATCTCGGTATTCCTGGTTATGGGAATTATTATAGGTGTTGCATTCATTAGGCCTATGATGAATAAGACAGACTATGATAAGGAATCCTACAAATATGTCGAACTCAACATTGTAGATACCAAGGTGGAAGAACATAAATCCACACATCGTAAATCCAACGGACACGGAACGACAACTACTACAACTTACACTTATTATGTCATTACTGAAGACAATGAGGAGTTAAAAGTAGGTAAACTTCTTTATGAGAGAGTAGCTAATCCGGGCGTTTACTATGCAGGCATGACAGAGGGCGGAAATATCTTCAGTCTCTATCCTTCAGAATATTTTGAACTCGGATAAAAGTGGTTTATAATAGACGCAAATTGTTTTTGGAGTCTATTATGTTAATCGATCTACACAATCACACTTGTCACTTCTCTCCTGATGCAGAAACGACAATCGATGATTTTATAAATGGTGCCGTTAACAAGGGATTAGCCGTTGCAGCGATCACCGAACATTATGAGTACAAAAATCCCGATCCGAATGACAATATTCAGACATTCGATCTGGATCTTTATACGAAGACTTTCAAAGAATGGAAAAAGAAATGTCCATCTTCTTTGAAGCTTCTCATGGGTGTCGAATTCGGATACCAGACTCATACTGCTTCGGATATTGATGAGATCGCGTCGACGGCTCCTTTTGATATTGTCATCTTAAGCAATCACCTTTTCAGAGGTGTCGATGTTTTCTTCAGTAAAGAAGTTTATAAGCTTCCGGTTAAAGCCCGTCACGCCGAGTACGTTAACAAACTCGCGGAGATGGCGGAGAAATGCAATAACTTTGATGTTTTAGGTCACTTCGACTATGTTAACAAGCGTAATCCAGACCTTAGTGTCAACATGCTCTACGATGACTGTCCGAAGGAATTTGACCGCGTTTTCGAGGTGCTCATAGCAAAGGAAAAAGCCCTCGAGATAAACACAGCAACTCCGGCAAGGCGTAATTCCATGCCTGACCCGAAGATAATAAAGAGATATATGAAAATGGGAGGTAAACTGATTACTGTTTCTTCCGACTCGCACATTATGGCAAACATTGGTATGCTGATCCCCGAGACTTGCGAATACCTGAAGTCGCTGGGAGTAAAAGAGTTGTGCTACTTTGAAGGAAGAAAAGTAAAAACACTTGGACTATGACTTTATCACAAACACAAGTACTTAACAGAAACAAGATCAAGTACATACTGATCGTGGCGATGCTCATCGACCACATTGCCTGGGCTTTTGTACCTACTGCATCCATCCTCGGACAGGTCATGCACTTCATCGGAAGACTTACCGGACCTTCGATGGCAGTTCTTCTGGCTGAAGGTTTCCAGTACACCAAGAACAGGAAGAAATATGCACTGAGACTTTTCATCTTCGCAATGATCTCATGGATACCTTATAGCCTTAATGATTTCGGCGTATTCCCTAAGTTCACCTTAGGAATGTTCGGAATGATCTTTACGCTGTTCATAGCATTTATGACCATCTGGATGTGGGCCGATCTTAAGATTCCTAAAGCCGTTAAGGTTATCCTGGTGATCCTCATGTGCGCACTGTCATTATTCGGTGACTGGCCGATCTTCGCAGTTCTCTGGGCATTCTTTGCATACGTATACAGAGACAGGCCGAAAGCTAAATGGATCTCATTCGGTATCATCGCCGCAGCTGACGTCGGGCTCATGATCTTATTACCTTTGGCGCTTCACGCACCGTGGAAGCAACAGTTGTTCCAGACGGGCGTAATACTCGTACCGATACTTCTCATATGCTTCTACAACAGAAAAAAGGGCAGCAGTGCGAAGATCCACAAGTGGTTCTTCTACATCTTCTACCCTCTTCATATCTTGATAATCTATCTTATTAAGGTATTCGTCATTAAGTGATCAGATCATGTGGGAAATATATTTAGTCAATCTCGATCGCTATAAGAGGTATCTCCAGTTCTTCTTTGGTAAGTCCCGCATGAGCTCCCGGCATCATTTTTGCTTCATGATGCGTTACAAAAAGGGATTCGTCACTGATCGATATCGCCAAATAATCTCCAAGCATCTCATTAAGATCCTTATGATCCTTTCCCTTTCCGAAAAGTTTCATATCAAGGACTTCTTTCTTGGTCAAGAGCCAGAACTTATCTGAAAACTTAGAATTGAACAAATCAGCAAAAGAATCCTTATACTCATCCTTAATGAAAAGGTTCAATGTACGAGGCTCGATGGAAGGCATCCTTACAAGACACTCCATGATATCAGGATAATCAAGGATACAGCGGTTAACGTTGTTCATATGACCATGATCAGCGGTTACGATAACGAGCGCATCATCGATAGTCTTAATGAACTCCTCCACCTTCTTTTCCATCTCATTAACTATGTCGTGAGCTTCCTTACCGTCAACTCCGTTAAGGTGCATTGTATGATCAGGCTCACCCCAGTAACAGTAGATGAACTTCTTCCCCGGTTCTTTACAAAGTTCTCCGGCACGCTTCAATATTGCATCGATATCACCAGGATACGGCTCCATAAAAGGCATTGAAAAATAAGCTTTACCGCCTGCTTTATTGATCTTGTCGATGATATTTTCATATGGACAATATCTAAACCCGACATGATAATCAGCAGCCGCAACAGGCTCAAGAAGCCTAGGGATCTCTGAATCATCATCAGGATCTTCCAGGTGCTGCTCACAGTTGGTAAAGACAGAAACATTCTTATCGATCTGCGGATAGTAAACATCCCAACCGAGCCAACCGTGCTCATTCGGATAAAGACCGCTCATAACGGAAGTAGTTGCTGCAACAGTCGTAGGCGGAAATACTGAACTATAGGAATCAACAAGATGAGAACGCAGTAAACCGTCCGGCTTTAAGTGTTTTTCCATTATCGAGATTCCCATTGCATCAAGAAGTATAACTACAACATTTCTGTGCTTATTGTCATCAAGGATCTTATCGGCGATCTTCAATGTAGGTTCAATAGGCTCAACGCCAAAGTTCTTCAGGATGGAATTACTGAGATTAACTAGGCAATTCTCGTAATCCGGTAATGGATAACTCATTTTCTTTTCCTCATTTCTTTTTAAAGGATAATAGCCGAAAGCCCCTGATTATGCAATAAAGAAACTCATTACTTGACGGCTAATTCGAATTAGCTTATAATATGGCTAATCACAATTAGCCTAGAGGTGGATCATGAATACCAAAGAACGCATAATGGATGAAGCACTGACATTGTTTTCGCAAAAAGGATACGGTGACGTATATGTGGGCGAGATCGC
>CADCQX010000008.1 GCA_902803695.1 Oscillospiraceae bacterium | reverse complement strand
CTCTTTCAAGTTTTTTCTGATTATAACAAAAGGTTGCCTAATTTGCGAAACACACATCTGAGACAACCTTAAGAGAGAATAATTATGGCAAATAATTTAATCAGCCGTTTTCAACTATAATTCTTTCAATGATCTCCCCGTCACTACCAACTATAACGCTATATTTCAGGCTGTTTGAACCGTATGAATAAGCATTGTAATTTCCAAGCACACCGCTTAAGATTCCGTCACTTATGATGAAGTTATCATTAAGGAACCCGTCAAGCATACAATATACCTCACCGGTTTCGGCATAATATATTGTTGTTACATCAGTATCAGGATTATAGTCAGCCAAATAAACTTCACCGGTAACAGTATCGACTGTTTCATCACCATAATTGAACGGGCAATCAACTTTATTCAGATCCTTATCGTAAAATCCCTGCAGGTCCACATCACCGTAAACATATATGAATCCCATATTTCTTAAAATCCTGAAATCACTTTCATAAATATCTGTTATAAGTTTATTGCCTGATACAACATTTACAAAGAATCCGCCTTCGTATGATGCATGTATTATAGATTCAGGATCACCATCAATAAGTTCAAACACAAAACCACTTTTAAGCCTTACATCAGAACACTTCATGACATGATTCAGCTTCATATCATAGATGTTGGTCTCATAATTATTGTTCATTACGATAAAGTTATCTGTGTTATCAATGTAGAAACCTTCTTTAAGGCCAATCGTATTAACGATATTTCCGTCAGGATCAACAGCTACAGCCTGGTAGTCATTATATAAGATCAAACCTTCTTTAGGGAAAAGAACATAACGCTTGTAGATCTTCAGATCTTCAACTATGTTTCCATCCTTATCGTAAACCTGAGTACTTGTCTGTGTATTATTGATGACTAATTCCCCATATACTCTTTCTACATTAGTGATCATTTCACCGGTCTCATTATCGATCATGCAATTGAACATATCATGATTAGTGTCCATAGATCCTATAACAGTTGTATCCTCAAATGAACCTCTGACACATATTCCTCTGTGTCCATATAAAGCAGAAGCAACATTGGAATTTACTTTTATCTCTTTATTCTCGAAAACAGCATTCAGATCTTTATCGAAACAAGAGATGATCATATTACCCTTCTCATACTTAGTAAGATAAGTTGTTCCGTCATAATCGATATAATAGCCGTTAAAATCAAGAGAAGTGCACTTGGTTCCGTCTGCAGAAACAAGTCCGCAGTCCGTTATTCCGAATTCACCCAGATTGACTACTATATAGCAATCATTTTCTTCATAATAATCTACATAAGAATAATCACTGTAGATAAAGTTGCCGTTAATATCTACCAGACCCATCTTATAGATAACATCCTCAAAGAAACCCGGATCAAAAGTATAGATAGATGCATCTGGCGTAAGCATTTCAACAGATTGGTACACCGGATACAGCCTGGTCTCACTCGAAACAGGAACTGTTGAATTGGTTGTATCAGAAACTGATGTTTCCTCTGTTGCAGTAGTTGTTTCATCTACAGAAGCTTCTGTAGTAACAGGAGTTTCTGTAGTGTTTACAGCTACTTTCGGGTTTGGTGTTTTGCTGCATGCAGCAAATGAGAGCAGGACTGAACCTGCCACTAAAGTGGTAATGATTTTTTTCATTATTCTATCCCTCCAAAATTTATTCCATATCTTGAAAACGAATAATTTCGGGATATTGTTTCAAGAAAAACATCAATTAAACTTTTGTTTACAAAAAATCCATATTAAAGCATTTTCAACTAATATAAAAAGAGGCTGATGTATTACTACACCAGCCTCTGAAAGATTCAGAAATTATTTCTGTTAATACTTATTTCTCAAGTACGGAATCAGGATAGATCTCGCGCTTAGCATAAGTTGTGTGGAGGAGCTCATGAGCCTTGTGTCCGTTAGGCTCGCCAAGGAAATCCTTGTAAAGCTGCATAACCTGAGAATTCTTATGAGACTTACGCTCAGGCATTACCTTATCCTCTTCGTAGAGAGCCTTAGCACGCTCAGCACGAATATCGATATCCATGAGATCCTGTGCCTTAACGATAGGCTGACCACCACCGCATACACATCCGCCGGAGCAACCCATGATCTCGATGAATGCATAATCATTTGCTTCACCGTTTCTGATCTTTGTAAGGAGCTCACGAGCAGCAGCTGTGGAATGAGCAACAGCAACCTTGATCTCTTTACCAGCAAGTGTAAGAGTAGCTTCCTTAACGTCAGCCTCTACACCACGCACCTGTGTATACTCGAAGTTAGGGAGATCCTTCTCCTCGAGGATATCAGCAACTGTACGGAGAGCAGCTTCCATAACACCACCGGTAGCACCGAAGATAACTCCTGCACCTGTGT
>CADCQX010000007.1 GCA_902803695.1 Oscillospiraceae bacterium | reverse complement strand
GCATCGCGCGCTTCAATCTCTATTCCGTTAACATTAACGATCTTCTCAAAATAAGCGTTGATGTTATACCACTCACGCCAACCGGAACCGCTGATGGTCCATGTATATGTGCCATCACCGTTATATACAAGGTTCTCTGCCTCATCGAAAACGATCGTAAGATGATCAGGGCGTTCTTCCCTGCCATAGAAAGTTTCTGTCTGGTTAATGTTAATTCCGAAATCCTGAAGAATGCAATTAGTTTTAGGAACAAAAGTGACCTGTAAAGTATTGCCATCATCTAAGACCTCGTTACTGAAAAGATATCTGAAGTTTCCAGGATTATAAGGATCTTCTTCTACAAGTTCGCACGCCGAATCATCTACTAATACAATAGAACCCTTATCATTAGAATGAGTCTCGATTACAAACTCATTATCATGATCAAATCTGAAATCAAAAGGAGACCAGAAGATGTAAACATCATATCCGTAACAATCTGTAGTAAACTCAAATGTTCCGTTCGTACGGTCGATGGCGATATAATGCTCATCAGTTGTTTCGAACGCGGAACTGTAATTAACATCCTCATTTTCGGCAAACTCTACTATCTCAACGATAACTGTTGAGAAATCGTATCCCTCCGGAGGATTCAGCTTAAATTCAACTGCCGTTCCAGGTTCAAATTCATATTGATCCCATGGGTGAAGAACAGTCTCTTCTTCACCTTCTCCGACAGTTACGCTTGCTTCACCGCCTCTATCATCATAATCAACACAGTATGTGTTTTCTCCACGTTCCGGACCCACATCTCTGTATTCCCAATATATATCGGTTTCAGGATCCTGTTCATCTACAGGTCTCGAAACAAATTCGTATCTTCCGTGTCCGTCCTCGAACTCAAAATCAACAAGCTCACCCTGCTCGTTTCTAATCTTTAACGGAAAGCCTTCTGCAGAACATGTAGCCATATCTCCAAAAACAAGGCATGCGTTGCAGGCAGCAGTAAGCTTCCCTGTGGACTGTATTGAAAGATCATCAAAAATGATCAATTCACTTTCAGGACCGTCTTCATTCTTGTCTCCGATATGGAGTTCGCCACCGATAATGACGTTTCCTGCTGTGACGTGACCGTCGTGCCATTCGTCATTTTCTTCGTCATAATATCCGATATTGAAGACAGCACCTTCGTCGATGATCAGGTCATTGGCTGCAAACCAGTCAGTGATATCCATCTCGCCGAAGACTTCGATATTTAATCTTTCTGCCCACTGATTATTTGCTTCATCATCTTCATAAGTGCCGGATGTGTAGAATTCCAAGAGAGAAGGTACGCTTTTGTCACCTTCATATTCAGGAAATCTGTCATCGGTAAATGCGACCATAAGTCCTGTTACCGTTACATGGCATTCGCCTGACAAACGGTAATCGACATTAAGGCCCGGAGGTGTCTCGAGCGAACTGTTATTCGCAAGGATCATAAGGCCTTCGTCTTCAGAAGTGATCTCATAGTTTACATAATCATCAATGTACTTTCCAAAAAGGATATATCCCTCTCCCGGTTGGTCATCACTTATTGTAAGAGTACTGATGTCCGGACCTTCTGCCCCAGGCACCGCCCAGATATTATCAACGGTTCCGCCGTCACCTCTTATAATATCGGCATATCCCAAAAGCGGCGTCATTGCCATTGAAGCAGCAATGAATGCGCTCATTATTCGCCTCTTTGTTTTGCTGAACATAGATTCGCCTCCTTCACAAACTTACTAGTAACCCAAAATATCAAATAATAAATACATTTTACTTGCTCGAAAAAGCCATTTCAATTAAAGATAGAATTTGTTTTAAAAATATTTAATATTTAACAGAAAATACACAAGACCGTCTCGCAATTGAGACGGTCTTGTCATTTTATTGAGGGGGTTGTTATGAAAAGATTAGAAAATTGTCTTTAATATGATCGTTGCTCCTGCGGAAGCGTATGTTTTCGCGCACTTGGCATGCTCTGTGACTAAGGATTTAAAGGTGTCGATCCTTGTGGCTGCTTCCGAGATCCCGATGATCGCTGTGGTGATAAGTTTTGTCATTTCATATATCTCCTTTTATGCTTCTTCCTTCATGTAGTGATCACGGATGAGAAGACCAACGTTGATCAAAAGAAGGAGTGAAGATGCGAGGATGATCCTGTAGTTTGACATTGCAGCGGATGTGCCGAGAGCCAAGAGGCAGAGAGCGATGAGTGCTGCTGAGATTGTTTTTGCGATCTTTCTTGTTGTTTCCTTCATTTTGATTTCCCTCCGTGTGGTTTATCTTTATGGTCTTATGATAAACACGGAGAATTAATACTTCGCAAAATGAAGTTAAAGATAATTTCCCAAAAGTATAAAGAGTTTATAAAGACTGATCAGGCAAAATGCTTGCCGTCTTCCAGGTATATTCTCTGAACGCGCTTTCCAACAACGCATGTGATCTCGTAATTGATAGTACCGAGATATGTTGCAAGCTCATCCGCACTCTTATCTTTTCCGAAAATAAGCACATTGCACTCGGAAGGTATCTTCTCATCAGAAGGGATGGAAGAACCGTCCAGCATGCACATATCCATGCAGACATTACCGATTATAGGAAGTCTGTGACCATTGACTTCGAGTTCAAAACTGCCGTTGCCGACACGGCGTGAAAGTCCGTCAGCATAACCGATAGAGACCGTAAGGACTCTCGTAGGCTCAGTCGCCTTGAAGTGACGTCCGTACGATACGCTGGCACCCTGAGGTACTACCTTCTCGTGAATGATCTTGGCGTACCATGACATGACAGGGATAAGATTAATAGGAGTAGCAGGAGCCGGGCATCCCGGAGGCATGAGACCGTAGAGGATGATACCTGCACGGACCATATCAAGATGCATCTCAGGGAAACGCATGATGCCTGCACTGTTACTTATATGACGTTTTGTAAATGTAACACCCAATTCCTTGAGCTGTTCGATCTTTTCATTAAAACGCTTGAACTGGGCATAGGTATACTCATCATCATTCTCGTCAGCTACCGCAAAGTGGGAGAAGACTCCGTATGTCACGATATTAGGGAGTTTGGAAATAGCCACGATATCCTCGACGGAACTTGCATCAGGCTCAGTGGAGAAACCGATCCTTCCCATTCCCGTATCGAGTTTGATATGAACATTAACGTTCTTACCCTGCTTGACTGCCTCGTCGGAGAGGAGCTTGGCTGATTCGAGAGAATAGATAGCCTGATCAATATCGTACTTAACGACATCATCAAAACGCCTGGTGCTGGTAAATCCCAGGATCAGTATCTTGGAATCGATGCCGGCTTCACGAAGTTCGATAGCTTCATCGATGGTTGCGACACAAAGGTGGTTCGCACCGTTCTGAAGAAGTGTCTTGGCGCAGACCACGGCACCGTGTCCGTATGCGTCTGCCTTTACTACTGCCATGACGTCAGCCGTTGGGCTCGTCACGCGTCTTATCTCTCTAATATTGTTCTTTAATGCATCAAGGTTGATCTCGACGCAGCATCTGCTGAACATATCAGCTGTAATTGCCATTTTCTCACCATCCGAGTTCTTTGTAGACTAACGGTAGATTACGGATAAGATCCGTCGGAAGCATGTAGAGTTTGGTAAGTTCCTCTGCGGATATCTTACCTGCCCTGGTGTGTATCATTACACCTGCCTGGGCAGCATCAACAGGGTCTAGACCCGATGCGAGAAGGCCTCCGATGATTCCCGTAAGGACATCTCCGGAACCGCCTTTGGCCATACCGGAATTGCCACCGTACATATAATAACACTTTCCGTCGGGAGCGGTTATCAAAGTATCAAAGTTCTTGAGGACAAGGATCGCTCCGTACTCTGTCGCGAAAGGTCTTGTCATGACCGATATCTCCGAAGCGTTGAAAGCATCGTAGTTAAGACCTGCCGCATCTTTTTTGAGACGCTTGAACTCGCCTACGTGCGGAGTCAAGATGACAGGCGCCAAACGCTTGGTGTCTCTGTTTTTGAGGCACTCGCATCCGATGGAAGCGAGGATCGTCAGAGCAGAAGCATCGATGACGAGCTTGGGAGCGTTTTCGATAAGGAATATAAGGATCTCCTTGTTCCTCGGATCGCTTGTGTCAAGGCCCGGGCCGATGACTGCGGCCGTGCAGCCCTTGAGCATGGATGCGAGGTTAGAAAGAAGATTACCCGACTGATCATAGGAGCCGAGGAGCGCACACGGACATGTTGTCCTTATGGCATCCAGGCACTTTTCCGAGGACAGGATCTTAACGATGCCGACGCCTGTTCGAAGAGCTGCCGACACGGTAAGGACTGCCGCGCCCGACATGTAGTCGGAGCCTGCTACGACCAAAAGACTTCCGAATGAGGTCTTGTGGCCCTTGTCGCTTCTTTGCGGAAAGAGTTTCTTGATCGAGTCGAGTGAATCATTCATTGTTATATACCGTTATGCAAAAGCTCGCCGTCCGGACCCTTCTGATGGTGAAGCTCGTGAAGGAGCGACAGATCAAAAGGAGTCTCCTGATAAACATAGTAGTTAAGCCAGTTGGTATAAAGAAGCGTCGCAGAGGATCTCCACCTCATGATCGGCTCCTGGTTCGGATCGTCATCCTTGAAGTAGTTCTTCGGGATCTTGATAGGAAGACCCTTGTTGAGATCTCTGAAGTATTCCTTCTTCAATGTGTCGGCGTCATACTCCGAGTGGCCAGTGATGAAGATCTGCCTTCCGTGGAGGTCTGATATTGCGTAGATACCGCACTCATCCGATTCGGAAAGTATCCTCAGATCCTTACACTTCTCAACATCCTCACGTCTGATCTCAGTATGTCTTGAGTGAGGAACATAGAATACGTCATCAAAACCTCTGAAAAGCTTAACCGGCCTGTTCCAGGTAAGGGAGTGCTCGAAGATTCCGAACACCTTCTCGTCCTTGTCGTACTTCGGAATGCCGTAGTGATAATATAGACCTGCCTGGGCGCCCCAGCAGATATGGAAGGTCGAGTAGACGTGAGTCTTGCTCCATTCCATGATCTTCGTAAGTTCATCCCAGTAAGCCACGTCCTCGAACTTCATCTGCTCCACCGGAGCTCCGGTGATGATCATTCCGTCGTAGTAGAGGTCCTTTACCTCGTCAAAGGTCATATAGAACTTGGTCAGATGCTCTTCCGCAACGTGTGTCGGCGTATATGAAGCTGTGCACATCAGGTCCACGTCCACCTGTATCGGGGAATTGGAAAGAGCGCGCAGGAGCTGTGTCTCTGTCGTCGCTTTATCAGGCATAAGGTTAAGGATGATGATCCTTATGGCTCTTATGTCCTGGCTAAGGGCGCGGTCTTCCTCCATAACGAAGATGCGCTCTTTTTCAAGTATCTGCTTTGCAGGCAGATTGTTTGCTATTCTAATCGGCACTTTAATGCCTCCTTTTTTCGAAAAATATCAGTTGTTACCAATGAATTCGAGAAGGATGGAATCCTGAGGTACTCTCGAAGGATCGCACTTAGGGATCTTCTCGAGATGCTCAACTAACTTCCTGGCGCGGTTCAATGCCTTGGAAAGATCCGCAAAAGACTTGTTGGTGTTGCTCTTCTGCATGAAAACACTCGGCTTGATGGTGTTGTTCTTGACCTGATCCAAAGCCTCCTTGAGGTCGTGAAGTGCCAAAGGCGCTATGACAAGACTCTCATAGGCAAGGAACGAATTGATATGATAAGTGGCGCTGGTAAGATAGTCGGAATAATAAGCCTCCTCCGACTTCTCGATCATCGGCCAATAGTCGATGGTTGAAAGTGCATGTGCATCGCGGTGCCTGTAGTCACGGACGATCCTTCGAAGAAGTCTGATCTCGTTGCTGTCCATGAGCTTTGTATCACAATATACGTTGCCGTAAGGCATGATGAAGATCTTGATACATGAAGCGTCAGGGATATTTCCCGATACTCTGGAATTAAGACCGTGAAGTCCTTCTACTACCAGCACGCCGTTCTCAGGAAGCGTGATGGCATCCTTAGGATCCCTCTCTTCGGACTGGCGGGTCATGAAGTTGAATACCGGCGGACAAACCGTCTTACCCTCCAGGATGTTCTTGATATCGTCATTGGCACGCTCGAGGTCCAATGTGTCGATAGTCTCGAAGTCAGGTCTGCCGTCTCTGTCGAACGTCAGATCGCAGAGCTTATAGTAATCGTCCAAAGAAAGGAACGCTGCAGGTCTGCCGCTTCTGGTCAGACCGTCTGCCAGATGCTTCGTGAATGTGGTCTTACCCGAAGAAGTCGGTCCGGAAATAAACACAGCCTTGATCTCAGGATTATTGCAGGCTTCGTCGATGGCGAGCTTGGTGCGCTCAACAAACAATTCCTCTGATTTCTTGATGAATTCGTTAAGTTTCTTAAGTCCTAAGCTCTCCTCGAGATCTTCTACCGTAATATCCAATCTGTCCTGTAACTCTGCCATCTATATCATCTCCGTTCCATTTTTCTCTTGGCGAAAAATCTTCGAATGACGAGTCTGGCAATAAGGAAATCATAACCGTACTGCAAAAGACGGTAGATCAGATAGACGATACCCGGAAGGAGTACGGCTACCAGAGCCCAGAAGGCAAATACCAGTACTACGTGTATGCCGCCCGTTACCACACCCATGATGGTGGCAAACGTTCCTGCGGATTCAAAGAATTTCTCTGTGTATTTCTCAAGAGTCGAGTTAAGGTAATTGATCATGTAATCCTGAAGATCGCCGGACTTGACCGACAGTCTAGGAAGAATGAGCGATACCGTAAAGCCCACGATAAGCACATGCTTATAAAGCTTTTCCAATAAAACAAGTATTTTGCCCCACAAGGGCATTCGATAATACCTGAAACAGATGAACGGGCATGCCAAAAACAGCAATGCGAAGATAACGATCTTAAGGGTGCTTATACCGCTTAATACAGGGATCAGCTTACCTCTCCAGTAGCAAAGAAAGACGATGGCATCGATAAAAAGGCCATACAGAAGAAACAGTGCGAGATGACGCCTGTTCTCAAAATCTGTATCGCTCCATAATTTTCCGAGAAATAAACCCTCGAGATAATCCATTTATGCCCTCCGCCAATTAACTACAAACAAGAAAATTTTAACACAAAACAGCCTTTATTAAAAATCTGACCCGTTACCTCAAACGGAACGTGCACTCCGTCATCTTCTCGATCAGTTCCTTGAGCAGATTCCACTCGTTCGGGAAGTGCTGGCAGGATGTGGATGACAGTGTATCCTCATTATCGAAAAGGACTCTTATCTGCCAGATGGACGGATTAGCGGTCTTATGACCGATATCATCGCCCAGGCCTGTGTTATATTTTATAAGCCATTCGAGCATATGTGTCTTAGGCAGTTCACTCTTGAGGTATTCCATCTTCTCGCTCGTAATACCTCTCATGAAGTTATTGTTCCACATGTATCCGTCGTTCCATGTGATAAGGCGCTTGTCATAATCGAACCTGACCTTGAGCCCTTCTCCGGATGCGGAACTCAATACCACTTCAAAAAGCTTAATGTTTTCGTAAGAAACTTCACTTAGATCTTTTACCATAACAACCTCACTGCTCTTCAACATGGCCAATCTTTACGGCATAGATCGAACCGGTTACGGATCCGATCACGAGAGTGTCTTCGTAAACAGCGGCAGACGCCTCGAAAAAAGCCTGACCGGTAACATCGGAGTTGACCAGGATATGAGTTATCCTCTCACCTGTCTGTGCGTCAACAAGATGGATCTGACCATAGGAGTCACCGATCAAGATATAACCATTGCCCTCTTTATCATAGACATCTACAGGTGAACTGTAGCTGTACTTGTTCATTTCATAAGTCCATACCGTATTACCGGTCAGCTTGTCATAAGCAACAAGTCTGTTACCGTCGATAAGACTCTGTGTTCTGCTATACGTAAAGATCACCAGGTTGGAAATGCCCTTCTTACCTACGATAGGATTTCCGAGGCATCCGCCCGTATTATCAGTCTCGCTGGTCTCACCGTTATTGGTGTAGCATGGCTGGGATGTCTGCCAGATGACCTCACCCGTTAGTCCGTTGATCTTGTATGTGTAAGCTGCACCGGAATACTCTCCGACTACGCCACCCTGGCCGTCGACCTCCGTACAGATGTACAGATAAGGGATTCCGTTTTCTTCCTCGATGACAGGAGATACGTCGGTATCGTCGCCCAGTTTGAACTGCCATACCATCTGGAGTGTATTAAGATCCAGACAGATGAGATTCCAGTCATTGTCGCAGAAGTATCCGTAACCGTTATAAACGGCGATGGAGCTTTCCACTCCGACAGTTGCTCCCTTGTGGGAGTCGTTGAAGATGTACTTGAAGTTATAAGGCTCTACGCTGATGGAGATGGAGGAACTTCCCTTCTCGTAAACAGTGTTGAGCTTGAAAGTATAGATGAAACCGTTCTCGCTCGGCCAGATAAGCGTGTCGCTGGCTGCGTCGATGATCGGTGATGAGTCGCTTGCACCCCAGTTTACTCTGTAGGAACTGGTGTCGATATTGTTGCAGTAGTAGAGTCTGGAACCGTCGATGAGGGAGAAGATCCTCATTCCAAACTCGGAATTGCCGCTGTTCTCGTCTGCCTGGCCGACGTAAAGGAGCGGATAGCCTCTCGGGTCAACTGCAGGTGTTCCCTTGATGGAGCATCCGACATCGATCGGGTCTCTTGTCATAGCTCCGTCTGCGAGGTTGAAGAAATAGACCTTACCGTCCAAAGCGGCGATTATTACTTCGACCAGCTCCTGATCCTTGAAGCTCTCATAGATGTTCATGCTTCTTCTTACAGACTCATCCCATCTGACGATGAGAGGCTGGCCTGTCCACTGAACGCCCGTCCACTCAAAACTCCAGTCAGAAGAGAGCTTGGTGCCGAGGCCTGAATACTCCCAGATGACCTCCAGGTTATTCGGTTCGGAAGGAGCGTATCCGAAGGATGCGCAGTTTCTGAAATTGTTGCCTCTGAAGGTCGTGATGCCTGCGAGGTCAGAATACAAAAGAGGATCCCCCATGGATATGAGGTCTCCTCTCGAAAAATCGCTTATGATATTCCCGTTGTTCAAAACAGACTGAGTAAGTCCGCGTGAAGACGGATTTGCTGAAGAGATAATGTTTTCGGGAATGATAACAGCCGTACCTGAAGCTGAGCCAGGGTAGAGCAAAGGATTCTGGTTGTCCTTAAGAGGCTGTACCGGTGTAGGCGTAGGAGAAGCCACAACGATATAAGCCGAATTGACCGGATTGGACGCAGAAGTATTGTTCTTGCTCCACGGGAAACCTTTTTCCTTGTAAGCAAGGACGGCAAGAACTGCAGTAAGTATCACCATCAAAATGGTCACAATGACTACGAGCGGTGCGAAACCCTGATTAGGATCTCTGGACGGCTCATGATAAGCATTGTCAGAATCGATGTACTGATCTTTATTGTTCATACTCCAAAATCCATAACTGTTTTTTGCGAAAAAACTCCCTACAATATAGCAAATTTTGGAATGATTCTCAATGCTATTAATATAAATAATAATAAAAGATACTTGAACAGAATCGTCGAAAACCCCGTATTGTCAGAGTTCGGACGCTATCTCCTCCAGTTTGATCAGCCTGTGGTTCATGCCCGACTTACTGATCGGCGGATCCATCAAGGCTCCCAACTCGGATATGGATAATCCCGGATTATCGATAAGTACCTGTGCAGCGCTCAATAGCTCTTTCGGAAGGCTGGCGCTCTCCTCGGATGCCAGGAGCTTCGTGAACAGCGCAGTCCTTCTGGCGCCCGCATCCGCCTGTCTTTTGGCGTTGCCGGAGTCGCAATTGACCGCACGGTTGACCTTGCCCTTGATGTCTTTATCAACACGTATGCTCTCAAAATCCAGAAATGCCTTATTGGCTCCTATCAGCGCGAAAAAGGTGGATACCGAATCACCGCTCCTGAACCTTATGACCGTCACGTTGTCCCTGACGGACAAAGACGGCTCTATGTCGTTACTGTGGAGCATCCAGATCAGAAGCGAGACTGAGTTGCTGTTTTTGACGTGGATCTCGATCCTGTAGCTCTTTTGGGGATCTGAACAATAACCGCAGCAAAGGAACGCCCCCTTCAGGAAGTTACGTTTGAACTCCATGGAAGACGACAGATAGTCCGCACTTTTTTCGGAAAAACACATGGAAAAATCATCTATGAAGGCCTGCCTGGACTCCGGTGCTACCGATATCTTGACCGTCGACTCCAGCTTTTTGACTTCCGCCTTGTATGACAGAAGCGACATCAGATTGAGGATATATTCATCGAGTCCCGGCTCCGCTTCCACGGAAGTCGCGAACTTAAGGTCCCTGTCGGGCCTCTCGCAGCAGAAGATGCCTGCCAGGAGCGCCTGCCTCTCGGTAAGTCCCTTGGGGATCTGACGCATTATCTCGGCACGTATGTCCTGACTGAACGAACCCATCAGCCTTTCTCCTTGGCGTAGCGCGGATCCTTGTCGAGGTCTCTGTGGTGGAGCCTCGTCTTGTAGCCCTTCCTTGTAAGATACTTGTTAAGGCGCTCGGCGATATAAACGGACCTGTGACGTCCGCCCGTGCAGCCGATGCCGATATGAAGCCTTCCCTTACCCTCGCGGATATAAAGCGGGATGAGGTAGTTCATGAGTCCGAACTGCTTCTTGATATATTTTTCTGTCTCGTCAAAGCTCTCGAGATAATCGATGACACCCTGATCCTTACCGCTCATAGGCTTAAGCTCTTCGACATAATACGGGTTCGGAAGGAACCTTACGTCGATCACGTTGTCGCAGTCGACAGGAAGTCCGTACTTGAATCCGAAAGACTCGATAAATACCGACATACCCGTGTTCTGGTCGTCCTCGATAAGGGCACCCAATTCCTCACGGAGAGCCGGAATAGCCATCATGGAAGTATCTATTACGTTAGTAGCGGTACCTCTGATACCTGAAAGGAGCTTTCTTTCCTGGGCGATAGCCTCCGACAGTGACAGGTCTTTGGCCAGCGGATGCTTACGTCTTGTCTGGCGGTAACGTGATACCAGAACCTGATCGTTCGCCTCGAGGAATATGATCCTATACGGGCATCCGATCTCCTTCTCGATCTTCTTTTTGGCCTCGCCGAAGCCCTTCAGGAGTTCCTTGGATCTGATATCTACCACGAAGGCCAATTTCTCGATGCCGTAGCCTTCACCGCCCTGACCCTTGAAGAAGGTCTTGGCCAGTTCCGGAAGTATCATAGGAGGGAGATTATCGATACAGAAGAATCCCTGATCTTCAAAAAAGTCGCACGCCTGGCTTTTGCCCGCTCCCGACATACCCGTAAGAATGATCAGTTCCATAAAAATCCCCCTTTAAAAACCGATGAGTCTGACTTCAGGCTCCAGCTTGACGCCGCAGCGCTCTTCGACTTTCTCGATCACATAATTTATCAGTCTGTATATATCCGTGGCGTTCGCTTTTCCACCTACGTTCACGATGAATCCCGCATGCTTCGCGGACACCTGCGCACCGCTGTGGTCTATGGCAAAACCCTTAAGTCCCGCCTGCTCGATCAGCGCGCCCGCATAGTAGCCCTCAGGTCTCTTGAACGTCGATCCCGCGCTCGGCAGCTCCAGCGGCTGCGAACTCGTTCTCTTGTTCTTGAGCTCATTCACATAGTTCAGTATCTCGGAAAGGTTGCCTCGTTTAAGCGTCGCCATGGCACTCAGCACAATATACCCTTCCTTCTCGAAAACGCTTCTCCGGTATCCGAATCCGCATTCCTCGTTCGTAAGTTTCTTGATATTAAGGCTCTTCGGATCGATGTAAGTGACCTCCGTTATGATGTCCTTCATCTCTCTTCCGTAAGCTCCCGCATTCATAAAGACCGCGCCTCCGACGCTTCCCGGGATACCGCAGCAGAACTCCGCTCCCGTGAAACTCTCATTGGCGATGGTATTTCCGAATGCCGACAGGAGCGCACCGGCGCCTGCCTCTATGACCAGATCCTCCTCGTCCTTGGAGAAGATCTTTATCTCGGAAAAGCCCTTGCCGATCTTTATTACCAGGCCGTCAAATCCCTCATCGGAGAACAGCACATTGGAACCGTTGCCGAGGACAACGGTCTTTATCTCCATTTCTCTCGCGGTGAACAACAGCTGCTTTAATTCTTCCTCATTAGCCGGCTCAGCGAAATATCTCGCATTTCCGCCTGCCTTGAACGTACAGTATTTCTTCATGCTGACGTTCTCTCTTACAAGACCTTGATAGCCTATAGCGTCTACCTTCAGTGCCAGATCCATTAAATATTTCCTCCGGGGAATACACGGGCAACGAGATCCTGTGCCGCGTTATAACCCATTTTCTTAACACGATAGTTGATGGCCGCAGCCTCGACGATGATAGCGAGGTTACGTCCCGGTCCAACTGGGATCGTGATCGAAGGAACCTTGATACCCAGGATATCCGTCGTCTCATCCGTAAGACCCAGTCTGTCATATGTCTTATTCTCGTCCCACAGCTCCAGGTTGATAACGAAGTCGATACCCTCCTGCGGCTTGACTGACGATACACCGTAAAGTTCTTTAACATCCAGGATACCGATACCTCTGATCTCGATAAGGTGCCTGATGACATCAGGAGCGCGTCCTACGAGCGTCGTATCCGATACTCTTCTTATCTCAACCTGGTCATCTGCGATAAGCCTGTGACCACGCTTAACGATCTCGAGAGCCGTCTCCGACTTACCTACGCCGCTCTCACCGAGGATAAGGATACCTTCACCGTTAACCTCGACCAGAACGCCGTGCATACTGATCCTCGGAGCCAATTCCAGGTTCAGGAACTTGATGAGCGCACTGTTGAACTGGCTCGTTGCCTGCTCCGTTCTTAAGATCGGAACATTGAGTTTTTGTGCGGCTTCGATGACCTCATCATGAGCCTCATGATTTCTCGTCAATATAAGACACGGTACATTCTTTTCGAAAAGGGCCTCAATAGCCTTCCTTCTGTTCTGTGAAGTAAGATGCTCAAGATAAGCATGTTCCATGTTTCCCACGACCTGGATACGGTCCGGGCCAAAGTGATCGTAGTATCCTGCGAGCTGAAGTCCCGGCCTCGTTACGTCGGCAACGCAGATCCTTCTTTGCTCGATATCGCCTGTATCATAGACGATCTCAAGGTCGAAATACTTTACTATCTCTGACAGAAAAACACTGGAATACGGCATCTTGATATCCTCCCATTTTGAACCTTAACTCCTTAATTCTATCAAACATAAAAAAGCCCCGCAACGCACCAAAGGGCATTACGGGGCAATTGTAACCTTATTGTTATTTACAGCTCAACCTTGATCTCGTGCTCTTTTCTGTCCTCGAAAACGTCGATCTTCGTCGAACCGATCTCGTTTCCGTCAACAGTCACCTTAACACCATTCTTGGTCCTTCTGAAACCTTCCGGCTTTGTGATCTCGATCTTGTAGATCGCCTTGCCGTTATTAACGGTAACATTGAGCTTTGTGTCCTCTTTTCTGAGAAGCGGCTCACAGATAAAATTCTCGGAAGTGAACTCGATACCGAAGCAAGAGAACAGGCAAAGGAGAAGCCATGTGGAAGTTCCCGACAGCGTAGGTCCGATATTCTCGCCTGTCTCACAGTTATTGTACTGTGTGCAAAGTCTCGGGTTACCTGCTGTAAGGAACGGTGACTTCAATGTTCTGTAAGGAAGGATCCTGTCGATTACCCAGTAAGCCTCATCAAGAAGTCTCTCAGCGAGCTTATCGTCCTCGACTTCCTTGGCTGCCTTGAGCATTGCAGCTGCAGCCATCATATTCGCGTGCTTGAAAACACCGCCGTTCTCACGGTCACCCGGATAATACAAAGCAACGTCGATCTTAGGCGCGATCTTGCTGTACTCAACCGTAGAGCAAAGTCTGAAGCCGTAAGGTGACTTAAGGTACTTATCCATTGAATCGAGCATGCTCGTGATCTGGGCCTCAGAAGCACATCCTGCAAGTACAGACCATGAGAAAGCATTAAGGAAGTAAGAACCCGGAGCATCCTCAACCTGGAGGTTGTCGCCTGCAGCACCAAGGTACTTAAGTTTCGGCTTATCCTTTCTGTTGAAGAGGACTCTGGCAAAGAAGTCATTCTTCCATGCGTTCTCGTTAAGATCCTTATAAAGCTTCTCGCTGATAACCTTAAGCTCGTCAGCATAAGAATCACCGAAATGTGTAAAGAACTTTGTTGCGGCATCAACAGCGACCTTCAAGAGGAAACCGTTCATGACGGACTCGGAATACTCAGACTCGAACGGAACTTCGCCGTAAGCCTTGCCCTTAGCCTTAAGCTGCTCTTTGTATGCTTCGATCTTATCAGCACCGCCGATACAGTCAGGATCGACTCTCAGGCAGTCATTCCAGTCAGCTCTGTCGATAAGCGGAATGCCGTGGTTACCGACGGAGATCTTTGCGCTATATGTGATGATAGCCTTGATGGTATCAAGGATGGAACGTGTGTCACCTTCAGTTCCTGCAACAGGAAGCTTCTCTTCAAGGAATGCATAATCGCCGGTAAGGCTTACATATCTGTCGAGAGCCTGCAGGAGCCACAGAGCATCATCAGACCACCAGCCAGGCTCCTTACCTGTCCAGTAGAAGTTGTGATTTGCAAAACCTGCTTCGTGAACATTTCCTGCCCATTCGCGGAGGAGTTTTCTTACGAACTCCTGCTGACCCATGCTCTGGAAATAGTACATGGATGCGAAGATATCCTGGATCTCTCTGAATCCGATCTCTCTATAGCCCTTCTGTGTCCAGTCAAGAGATCTGGAAACGAATGTCTGATAG
>CADCQX010000006.1 GCA_902803695.1 Oscillospiraceae bacterium | reverse complement strand
GCAGACCTCATCTCTTCTCTTGTGGGTATCATCAGCCGCCTCCTACGAAATTAACGATCTCGATGATGTCATTATCAGCGATGATCCTGTCGTTGAAAGTTGCTTTCGGAACGATCTCCTCATTGATCTCCACGGCAATGAACGTTAAGTTAAAACCGTTATTCTTCAGGAAGTCAGCTACACTGATCCCTGCGATGTCTTTTTCTTCTCCGTTTACTCTTACCATCAGGTCACCTCCATTCGAAGCAAACAAAAAGGAAGTTCCCTGATTTGGAAACTTCCTAAAAGTCTAGTCAAATGTAAGTCGTAAAAGTCCGTCCCTACGTTGGCATTATCCAAATCAGGTAATCGGTTCGAAGCTCAATTACTTCATCTCAGTCTGAGTTACAAACACCCGTGTACGGATAGAATTATAACCGACTATTATTTGGTGTCAATCACCTTTTGTCGTAGCGGACTTTCTCGTATTGTTCGGACAAAGCCTCGAACTCCTTATCGGATCCTGTCATGATACCTTTTATCTCATTCGGCGATGAGGAATTGGTAATAGGTTGTCCGTGTTTTATGGCTTTGGTGACTTTGCCGTAGTATTTCTTTCTGATCTTATATTCCTCGCCGTGACCGAAGTCGAGCTTGAACTTGAAATGTTCTTTCTTCTCAACGTCTTCGATGATATCTACGACATTGCTTCCGTTCATGAACTGGACTCTGCCTTCATGATTGAATCTCTTCATGATATAACGGAACAGCTTATAAAGACCGAAGATAAGGAGTGCGATCAAAACGACTATAGCGACCTTGAAAAGGAAATCGATGACAGGTGTCGGAGTGTTCTCCGGAAGTTCTTCTTCCTCTTCTTCCTCTTCAACCTGAGCAAGCTTTGAAAATGCATTCTTATCACCCTTGAATAGAGATGCCAGGAACGTGATGATCCTTACGAAGAAACGTCCGATTATCTTAACAAGTAATGCAACGGCTGAACTCAATGTCTCGACAGGGAAGATGTAAAGAAGGATTATCGCTACGATAAGTACTCCCACGATCGTGATGACAGTTATGGTGTTATATCTTCTTACATCATCCACCGGCTGTGACTCTATGGTATGAGCATATTTGTCGCTCAATACGTTCATCTGTCTGGCGAGAGCATAGAAACATGAGATGACTATAAGGCTCCAAACGATGATGTTAAGGACGGACGTGTCAGTTCCCGCGCCGATATAGAAAAGGATCCCGATAACGATATGTATCGCAACTGATAATAAGAACAACTCTGAATATGATTTGAGTTTCTTGCTTCCCGGGAGCTTATATCGCTGGGACATGGAATAGAATCCGTTGGCAACTGCTATAGCGGCAAAGCCGAAAAGCTGCAGGGTATCCGTAAAGCCTAATGCGAATTTCAGGACCAGGACATAAGCGACGATCGTAAGAATATGAGCTCCGATCATCATCATGTTCGATAGCTTTGTTCTCCTGATGAAAAGGAAAGCTGCGATGACAACGATGCCGTACATCTGCCATGCATATTCCATCTCGATCAGAGGAAGGAAACTGATGATAACCGACTGGACAAGAAGTGAAGTCAGGAAGAAGATGGCGGATACCAGAAAATCAGGTAAGATACCGTCTGCTACGAAGAAAGATCTCTTAGTATCAGTCATGACCGTTCACCTCCCACTTTATGATGTTGGAGGCAAGTTCTCCGTCCAGAGGAGGAAGCGGTGTTGACTTAAATGTAGGGATGACCCACTTCATTGAAGTCCTTCTCTGCTTCAGGTCGATAAGATAATTCTGTATGGTACTATCAGACCTTGGAGATATGATGACGATGAGGTCGTCTATACCTGTTGATCCGATATTGTTTTCGATAAGTTCGATGAAAGAAACCCTGTCTGCACTAAGATCGACACGTGCCAGATCGATGGCAGGTTTTGTGACATCCACGGAAGCCTGTTCGGAAACGACAGGACTATGGGTAACCGTGTCAACGCCATTGGAGAAGATAAGGGTAGGAATGCCCTGTTCCGACAGCTCGCAAAGATAAGTGAAAGCGAGGCTTATGGATTTCTCCAGAAGCGGCAGAGATCTTTTCTGGTTATAGTAATCCAGATTAAGGAAGACGGTAACCTTCTTTGTTGAAGTGGATGCATTCTGATTTACCATGTAATCGCCGACCTTGGCGGATGCAGTCCAGTTAACTGACTTCATCGGATCCCACGGCTGGTATTCACGTATGCCTGCGAATGAGAACGGATCTGTAAGAAGCGTTCTTCTTTGCTGGATATCGCTGAATGTGATGGACAGCAGGGTCCTTATCGCGTCAGGTGAGAGCCTTTGCGGAAGGATGGTCAAAGTCGCATCATTCGGGAACTCCCTGGAGAGTTTCTCGATGAACAGAAGGTCCGTCGATGAGATCGTGATCCTCGGGAAAGTATAGTAGCCGCGCTTGATGCATCGAGCTTTTATCTTTCTCGTATGTCTCGAAAAAGGTTTCATGGAGAGCATGTCTTCACGATACAAAAGGTCAGACACAGAAGTGTTGGTCATGTCCTGAAATTCGATGGCGGTCGGCGCCTCAAACTTAAGAAGGACGAAAGGAAGACGGGTCTTCTTATTATTCTGCGCAACCTCAATAACCTCGATCATCTCGCCGTGGCCTGCTACAGGCTTTGAGAAACGGACATCAAGATCGAGATCTTCCATGGCGTGCTTTCCGTAATAGATGAGCTCTATCAGGACGAGCACCAGAAGAAATGCGAAGAATACTACTATCGTCATTTGCGGCTGAAATCCTCCGTCGGGCATGAGACGGTGTCAAGGATCTTTTGGATCGCTGAAGCAGCAACGGTCCTCGGTGTTACGAATGAACCGTCTGAACCGAATGATCCGGAGGAACGGACGGTGAGCCTGTGGGCGAGGACAGGAACTGCGAGTTCCTTGAAGTCGTCAGGTGTTACATAATCTCTTCCTCTTAAAAGAGCAAGAGCTTTACATGCCGCAACGTATGAGATGAGTGCACGAGGGCTTGCTCCGATCCTTATATCGGAACTGTTTCTCGTTGCTTCGACTATATCGGTAGCATATGCATAAAGTTCATCGGAAACGAATACTTTCTTTGCATCCTCCTGCATCTGGAGAAGCTCGGAAGGCTCAGCAACTGACTTTAATGTCGTGAGCGGGTCTTCTGTAGCAAATCTCTTGAGAATGGAGATGCTTTCTTCGTGTGTCGGATAATCCATCGAGAGCATCAGAAGGAATCTGTCCAGCTGTGCCTCAGGAAGTGGGAATGTTCCCTGGGACTCGATAGGGTTTTGTGTAGCAATGACCATAAACGGAGCTGAAAGCTGTCTTGTCTCTCCGTCGACAGTTACCTGTTTTTCTTCCATGCACTCGAGAAGGCTCGACTGAGTCCTTGCGGTTGCACGGTTGATCTCATCTGCCAGAAGGATATTGGTGAATAACGGTCCCGGTCTGAAGACGAACTTATCCTGGCTTCTGTCGAAGTAATGGATACCCGTAAGATCGGAAGGGAGAAGGTCGATAGTAAACTGGATACGCTTAAAATCCAGATCCAGTGACTGTGCGAGAGATCTTGCCGTCTTGGTCTTTCCGGTTCCCGGAACATCTTCGAGAAGAACGTGTCCGCCGACTACCAAAGCTACGAGAAGGAGCTCGATCTGCTTATCCTTTCCCACGATTACACTTGATACGTTTTCTTTTATCTTGGAAGCAATGTTGTTATCCATAGTTATCCCCTTTGCAATATCGTTACGATAATTATATTCTCTGCGTTACACCTTCAACAACAGATAAACTTCAAAGAAAGCACCGAATAATTCTAATAATAAAGCGCCCTGCGGTCGAAGTCCGCAGAGCGCCTGAATAGTTAAAAGTTATCAGAGAACAGTCTTCTTCAGGATGTCGATAAGGGAAGAGGATGATGCTCCCTTGAGGCTCTGAGCTGCCTTCTTATCGTCTTCATCCATGATGAGGGATTTAACGAAACTGCCGATAGAAGAAGTGTCGATCTTTTCTTCCTTAGCGTCTTTCTTCTCGGAAGAAGTAGCGGCGGAAAGTGAACTTAAGATCGCAGGTGCGATGCTGCTCAGTACTGACTTGGATTGAGTGATATCAAGTCCGGAACTCTTGGAGATCTCCTTAATGAAATCATCCTTGTCTCCGCCCATGATCTTGGCGATGATCTTGCTGCCGTCCAACTCGTCGGCGTTCTTGATCTGTGATGAGATGGAATCGGTATTCTTATGCTGTCCCAGTGCTCCGAGAAGTGACTTGGCACCTTCGTCGGAAGAAGCATTCTTTGTCATCGATCCGATGAGGGAAGGGATAGCTGCCTTAACGGCACTTTCAACCTGCTTTGACGATCCGCCTGTCTTACCCTTCAACGCGTCGATGGAAGACTCTGATGTCATGTTTTTAAGTAATGCATTTACAAGATCCATGGTGATCACCATCCTTCGTTTTTATATAGTAGGATTTTATCATAATAATAAGAAAAAGGAGCGGCCCTTTGGACTGCTCCTTTTTCGATAGGATGGGTAAATATTTATTTGACGCTGATGTCACCTGATGATGTTGAGACGTTTAATATTGTTCCGTCTTTTACCTGATCAACATTAACATCTCCGGAATTTGTATCTGAGATTACCATGAAGCCTGAGGACTTACCTGTTACATCTCCGCTTGAAGTCTTGATGAAGCTCTCGTTTGTCAACTTAAGATCAGAGAATGTAAAGTCTCCGCTGTTGGTAACAGAATCAAGACTGTCTGCTGATACATTATTAAGATTGATATCACCGCTGGATGCTGAGATCGTGATGTTTCCAGTAACTGAAGCATTGATGTATTTTATTTCTCCTGAAGATGCTTCTGTCTTGATATCAGTTGCACTGATGTCGGTAAGGATCGTCACACCGCTTGAAGATGTTGTGCTTATCGATGCATTTTCAATGTTCTTAATATCGATATCTCCGCTGGAAGTTATGACATTTAATCTTGCAGGATCCATATCATCAATAAGAACTTCTCCGCTTGAAGTCTTGATATCGGCATTGCCATTTACCTTTGAGAAGAATGCCACATCACCGCTTGAGAGCTTAACTGTTGCGTTCTCGAATGTAAGTGCATTGTTGGATGTAAGATCGGCACTGTTTGCAGTAATGCTTAAGTCCTGATATTCGTCTTCAGGAAGAAGAACGATCACCTTAGGATTATTCTTGTCTCCGATACCGATGCTGAAGTTCTGATACCATGAGACCTTATATTCATCGGAATTAACAGCTATCTCGAGAGTGTCGCCGTTTACTCCTACATTGTGCTTATGATGCTCGCTGTCATATACCGTTACATGAGTATTGGAATCAGAAGACTTGCCGATCTGAATGTCGTGCGATGTCTCTGTGATGCTGATGTTATTGATATCATCTGAAAAGTCATAATCGATAATATCGTATTTTACCGGCTGGCCGTTGATGATCGTTCCGTTGATGCCGCCGCCGACAGCAGCTGCGATAGCTGTTATGCCGAATCCCAATACGACAAGTGCGCCGCCTGAAATAAGTAATATCTTTGTTAATGCCTTCATATTATTTTACCTCTGTATTATTAACTGTTTTTGTTGCTTTGTTGCCGATGATCTTTCTCTTGACCCATCTGATGAACTTGGCGATCAATTCCCAAAGTCCGGTGAGTGCTGCCTTAACAGGTACTACCAGGAGTACTCCGACTCCGAGGAGCATGATGCATATCCCGAGCATTGCTACTGAAGATGCGCCTCCGCCTGTGAAGAGCTGTGCTATGGAAGCGGCTATGCCTCCGAGTGATCCGACTATTATTCCGACGACACAGCAGATGATCGCGAGCATCACCCAGAAGAGTGTGAGGATCACTGACAGGAATACGATGAGAAGACAAGCTCCAATGATGATCCATAACGGTGATCCGATTATGATCAATGCTATCTCCCAGCCCTTGAGCGTCCTTTGCGGTTTTGCCTTGGCTGTGATGAGCTTCGGGATCGAAGAATCCATTAAGATCTTCTCTGCGATCTCTTCCGGAGTTCCCACCGCTTTTATAGCCTGTTCTTCGGTAAGTCCGTCTTCGATCCTGTCTTCGATCGCTTCCTCGTAGTACTCGATCGCACTGTTGATATCTTTCTCCGGAAGCCCCGCCAGCTTTGAACGGATGCTGTCCAAATATTCACTTTTATTCATTGTCTTTACCCTCCCTGACAACATACTCGTAGATCTCCATGATCTCTTTCCATTCTTCTGCGAAGTCCGTAAGCTTCTTTTTTCCAGCGTCAGTCAAGTGATAATATTTTCGAAGCCTTCCGTTATGCTCTGCAGATCTTACTGTCAAACACCCCGCTTCTTCCAGGCGCCTCAGGATTGGGTAGAGCGTTGACTCAGAAATTGTCATGTATGGTTTGATATCCTTGATGATCTTATATCCGTACGAATCCTCGCCTTTGATGGCGGCCAGTACAAGGATATCGAGTAATCCACGTTTCATTTGTGTATCCATGTCGATTACCTCCTTCTGCGATATACTATGCCACGCGAGGTATATCGTGTCAAGGGGTATTTCGGAGTTTTTCATGAACTTTTTGTTACGTCCCGAAAGCGCTATAATGTTGGTAATTATCTAGGCAATAAGGGATGGATATGAAACAGAAAAAATTTTTCTCAGACGGTATTTTTCGAAAAGGATTAGCCATATTTTCTTCTTTGGCGATACTCTTGTCATGCGCATCATGCTCTTTTTCGAAAAAGACTAATAGCGATGAAACAAAGGAACAGACCAAAGAGACCAAGGACCCCAGAGTCCCTGATTATCACGCGCCGGATGACCCGATCTATGAGACGAAAACTTACAAGTGGCATTCCGACAGCTACGGAGATCAGTTCGCGGTTAATATCGATATCGATGTGGAGATGTATCAGCACTACTGCGAAGTCAAAAGGACCTTCACCATCTTCGGCGGCCATATGGCTGTCTATATAAACGACGAAAACAACAAGGCCCTCATGGAAGATATCGCCAATCAGATCCGTGAGCAGTGCAATGAATACGGCTATGACGAGGATCAGGCTATCATAGAGGCGATCAACTTCGTTCAGAGCATTCCATACGAACTCGACATCGATTCCAAAGGAGAAGAGGAATACTCCAAATATCCGATCGAGACTTTGTATGAGGAAAACGGCGACTGTGAGGACACCAGTATGCTTTTAGCAGGCATCCTCAAGGCCATGGACTACGACGTGGTATTCTTCTGGTATCTAAGCGGCCACATGGCTGTGGGAGTCAAGGTTGACGGAATGGACGAGGGCCGGTATTTCGAATATGAAGGTGAGAGATATTACTATATCGAGACCACCGCGACAGGCTGGGAGATGGGCGAGGAGCCTGATGATCATGATGTTGTATATGTTATTTCCGCGGATCCTGAGTAATATGCTATAATGCATTGAACCTTAAGGAGGCACTATGTTCATCGGATTTCTATTGCTCATGACTTTGGCGCTGTTTATCTACAGCGCAGCTTTATTGCTCGAGAGAAGGAGCCTTATCGAATCGATAGTAGTCGGTTCATCGGTATTCTTCGCGTGCCATATCATCATGAGCTACCTGTTCTTCCTTTTTGACGCATATACGCCTGTCAATAACGCTCTGGCTGTGCTGGGCGTCGGGTTATTTGTAACGGGCATCCTTATCCTCCGTAACAGGAGCATCAAACCTGAAGTATCCACAGACCTTAAGGGCTTTATCGTTCCTCTGATCATCATACTGGTCCTTCTTCCGTTCACCGTCGTAAAGAACCAGTACTACGGCCTCGGACAGGATGAGGGCGGATATCAGACTCAGGCGATCATGTTCATGAACGGTGACACGAACAAGGTCCATAAGTTTTACGAGTACTACACTATCCCTGAAGCATACAGATCGGAGTTCATGGCTGATATCAGCGATCTGACCGGAATGGACTCGGCGGGAGACCTTCTGGAACGTCCGGAAAGATATGTCCACGGCATCCCGACTTACGCTGCTATCCTTACTTCGTGGGGAAGTGTTTTCGGATATAAGAATATGCAGGGCGTAATGAGCGTCCTTTACGTGCTGTCAGTCATGATGGTTTACCTTTGTGCGCGTAACCTCCGGATGGATAAGATATCGAGATACCTCGCGATGTTCGTATTCGGATTCGTTCCCGCGGTCATCTGGGTCTCCAAATCAGCGCTGACAGAAGGCGTTACGGCTCTTATGATATTGCTGTTCATCTACCTTGTCACTAACGGCAGGAACCGCCTCTGGGCGCTTCTTCCGATCGTGGCGTTCGGCTGCTTCCATATGTCGTTCTTCTCGATGCTTCCAATGTTCATCGGGGTCTACGGCATCTTCTATTTCTTCAGCAGAGACAGGAAGGACATTCTGTCGATGGCCCTGATCCCGCCTCTCGGTATCATCAGCTATCTCACGATGGTCCGGATCCAGCCGACATATACCATCGAGAACTATAAGAAACTCTTCCGTAAACTCCTCGGAAGCGACGTTCCGGATCTGGATCTCGCGGTCATCATCGTTCTTTTGATCTATGTCATCCTCATAGTTCTTTTCATCTTTATCCTGAGATTCTCGAAAAAGATCTCTCTGGAGAAAGTGCGTAACCACAAGTATTTCGGTATGATCCTGAGGATCATTTCGGTTCTTCCGATCCTTCTGGTTATCTATAATTTCTTCAGCAGCGGCGTCCCTTCGAAAAGGGAACTTCTCGAGTCAGCCCAGAGTTCATCCCTGTGGCTCTTCATAGTCGGTGCGGGACTTCTTACATCCATTATGGCGGCAGCAATGTTCATGTTTAAACCGGGAAAGATATTCGAGAGCGAGAGCTCCGCAGCCCTTGCCGTAATGTTCTTCTACGGTGTACTCATCTACTCGGCTGTCATCAACAAAGAGATCACGGCTCTTTACTATAATTCCAGATACCTGGTTCCTTATACGGCTATCGCGGTCCTCTTTGTAATGTTCATGCTTAAGGACGTAAAGAAAGCCGTCGTGCTTCCGTCCGCGATCATCAGTATGTGTATCTTCGTTCCTGTTAACATCAATCTTCTCGAAAACTATGATGACACGATGATGGAATGGAACACCATCGATGATATAGTATCGATGATCAGTTCCGAAGACCGGGTCATCGTCATGGATTCTCTCGAAAGACAGATGTGGATCCCTGTAAAGCAGCTCACCGGTGCGAGCGTTTATCCGGTATTCGTCGACAACCTCTATGCAGAGGCCGAAGGCATGGCTGCAGGCTACGGAAATGTCTATATCATAAGTGACCGTCCGATCTACGAAGACGAGAGCATGAGGGAATTAAGCCTCGTATATCACGACACATATAAATGCGTAGGCGACGATCATCCGAGCGTCTGTCCGCTTACTTTGTACCCATGGAAATTCGATGAGTTCGAAGATGAGATCTACGTTTACAAGTATACTCATCAGGACGTAAAGGAATATCCGATCTTAAGAAACTATCAGTACTATGAAGGCCTCACAGGCTACGAGCACGATTATTCCTGGACAGGTGAGGACGAGGTCATTCTTAACTGTACCCTCTACAAAGATAACTATTTCATGACGGTAGAACTCAATGACCTTATCCCGTTCGGCTTCATAGCGAACGGATCAGTCAACGTAGAGATCAATGCGAATGGTAATTATGTCGGAACGGCTACCATCAGCGCAGACGAGAACAGGACAGGCTTTGTAGCTTATATCTCTGCAGAATATCTTGTGGACGGCGAGAACAAGATCAGCTTCAAGTCCGACACATGGCCTGCCGCTCTCAACAACCCTGAAGACGACCGACAACTCGGTATCGCGATAAAGAATGTCATTTTCGAATCGGAGGTAAAGAATCAATGATCAATGCAATACTAACAATAGACGATATGCCGCAGAACAACACCAGAGCCATCGTGGACTACCTTGTGTCCAAGAACATCAAGTGTGTCTTCTTCACGATCGGCGAACTTCTGGATAAGGATCCGGAGAGTGCGATCTACGCGATCTCCAAGGGCTTTGTCATCGGCAATCACACATACACCCATGCCAAGCTCAATGAGCTCAGCTACGAGGACGCGGTAGCCGAGATCGAGAAGTGCGAGAAATCCCTTAATGCAGTATACGAGCGTGCAGGCGTAAAGCGCCCTGTTAAGCTTTTCCGTTTTCCTTATCTTGCTTCCCGCAAAGACCTTACTGATTATCTGGTAAGTAACGGCTTCAAGAAAGTAGATGATTCAAACGTTAAGCTTCCGTGGTACATCGATTCCGGCTGGAAGGAAGAATGTCACGTAAGCTGCAGCTTCGACTGTGAGGAGTACATGCTCCGTCCGGGCAACACCAAGACCTTTGACGAGATCCTCGCACACATCGATGAGGGCTTCGGCAAAGATCCTGTTGACCAGGATCACATCGTCCTTACTCATTCACACGATGAGACGGAAGAGATGGAGAGCGAATACTGGCGTAAGATCGTCGAGCGCATCGAAGCAAACGGAGCTAAGTTCATCGATCCTTCGTTTGTTGACCTTCGCGTCTGAACTTACTCGGGGTTCCTCCCGTGATCTTCGAAAACTGACGGCAGAAATGCTCGGTGCTCTTATATCCGCATAGTTCCGCTATCTCGGATATTGATCTCGAGGTATACTTGAGCCTGTCCTTGGCAAGCTCTATCCTCGCGTTTATGACATCATCAATGCAGCTTATCCCGAATGTCTCTTTATATAGAGTCTGAAATCTCGTCCTTCCGAGATTGAGTCTGCCTGCCATCGAATCCACGTTCCATGAAAGCTCCGGATGGAGCATCATATCACGCCTTAGAGAAATAAGTTCGTGATGATATGGTTTGTTCAAAAGGTCAACATTATCATCCGATAGTTTCGCGAAAAGAACTTTAAAAAGACAGAGCATCTCCGGATTATCTGTCTCTTTTTTTGCGTTGCTCTCCCAGGCGATGAGCTTAAAAAGATTATGCACAAAATCAGGATCTGCAGGGGAGAAGGGAACATTAGTTATCGGAAAACTTT
>CADCQX010000005.1 GCA_902803695.1 Oscillospiraceae bacterium | reverse complement strand
CAGTCCAACGTATCCCATACCCGCAACTGCGATATTATACTTTTTTGTCTCCTTAACGGTCTCTTTATCCGGATCTACGAACAAAGAATCCATGTCAAAATCCAATACTTCAGCCAGTGACACCAGTTGATTAACTGATGGTGTGAACTCCTGATTCTCGATAAGTGACAGTATAGATCTGTTGATCCCGGTTGCCTTGCTCAGATCGAGTTGCCTCATCTTTTTTGCCTTACGCTGAGATGAAACTGTGTTGGCGAGTAGTTGTAAGGATAGTTCTTTCATAGGGCAGTACTCCTAATGCTGATGTTGGAATAATCATAACGCCGCAACCATATATTCGTCAACAACTGCATAAT
Organism: Oscillospiraceae bacterium; assembly: GCA_902803695.1. Taxonomy (GTDB): domain Bacteria; phylum Bacillota; class Clostridia; order Saccharofermentanales; family Saccharofermentanaceae; genus Saccharofermentans. The sequence continues at coordinate 3,103 of CADCQX010000005.1, read as the reverse complement.
CGTGTTAATAATGACAACATGATTGTTGTGCTCGAATATATAGCAATAGCAATGCCAGGAAGGAATTTTCTGATAGAAAATGATCAGTTTTATATTTTTCTATTATATTAACTTATCTAGTATATATAATATAATATAAAAATATAAAATTATACCACACTTGACAATGATAATCAAGGTGTCTATAATGTGACCATAACAATCTTATAATCTATTTGCGAAAGGAGCAGATTTATGAACAAAGGTATGAAAGAAGAGAATAACAAAGGAAACAGCAATTTAGTTACGTGTCTGTTTGTAGCATTGTTTTTAGTCCTTTTGGGAGGTTGCTTGGTATTGTCGAGAATATCTGATTCAGTAATCAGATTAATGACAAAACTGTCCATTTCTGAGGAAGCAGGATCATGGATCTTATTGATATTTCTTGTATTATTGTTTCTGTCATCTGTTATTGCAGGAATCTATTCTCTTGTGAGAGTTGTTCGAAAGTACGTTCACAATGAGGGAATGTCATATTTTTCCACATTGACTGGCGAAGACTACAACTTCAAGAAATGCTATTTGAATTACAAAAAAATATGTAGGGTCAAGAAGAAAAAGAATGTGAAACCTGATGTAATTAAGTTTTCGACGTGGAAAAGCAATTTAGGTAAAGATGACAACAATAATAAACTTAATCTTACCGATGATACGCTTCATTATCTTAAGGAGACACGTAGAAAAGCTGAGAGCGAAATAAAACTACTTAAGGACAGCATACTTCCTATTGAACTATGTGTAATAAAAGTGTTTGGCGATCTTATAGAGAGTGAGCCTGCTCCGGTTAAAGGTGTATCGATTATTTTTGTAACTGTTTTTGTTTATTTATTCATTGCCTTACTAAGTTCTGAAGATAAAAAAATCATATATTTTATTGATGATCTTGAAGAGGCATTAGAAATTAACTCTTCGAAAAAAAAGAATGATGATTGAATTGCTCAAACTTGTTAAACGTAGCTGAAAAACAGCGGTCCTAAAACGGTACATCACCCTCTGTATACTTGGGTCAAATTAACAAGTATATGGAGGGCTTTTTATGAGTGCGTTTGATAAGGTTATCGGGTATGAAGAGATCAAGGGCGAGCTGATGCAGATCGTTGATATGATGAGAAACGGGGAAGTGTATGAGAAGCTGGGGGCGAAGATGCCGAACGGGGTGCTTCTGAGCGGGGATCCGGGATTGGGAAAAACGCTGGTTGCCAAGTGCTTTATTGAGGAGAGTGGGCTTAAGACGTTTACCATCAGGAAGACTAAGGGCGATGGAGATTTCGTGGAGATGATAACGGATGTTTTCGAGAAGGCGAAAGAGAACGCGCCGTGTATTGTGTTCCTGGATGACTTGGACAAATTCGCGAATGAGGATGACCGTCACCGTGATGCGGAGGAGTATGTTGCGGTGCAGGCCGGGATCGATGCTGTTAAGGGCACGGGAGTATTCATCCTCGCGACCGTGAATGATGCGGAAAAGCTGCCGGAATCACTTAAGAGGTGCGGACGTTTTGACAGGATAATCGAGTTTAGCAGACCTTCGGCAGAGGATGCGGCGAAGATCATTGAATACTATCTTTCGGACAAGAAGGTTGATAGTACTTTGAACATGGAGGATCTGACGAAGATGATCCATTACAGTTCGTGTGCCGAGCTGGAGACGATCCTTAATGAGGCGGCGGTCCATGCTGCTTATGAGCGCAAGGACAGCATACAGATGGAGGATTTGGTCACGACGGTCCTGAAGCTGCAGTACAGGCAGCCTGAGAATTATAACAAAGCTTCAGACGAGGAACTGCGTATGTCAGCTTTGCATGAAGCAGGTCATCTCGTAGTGAGTGAAATGCTCATGTCGGGAAGTGTCGGGTTCGCAGCAGTGTTGCCGGATGGAAACGGATTTGTTCATCCGTGTGAACGTGCACGCAGAAGAGAAGATCATATTCTTATTTCCCTTGCCGGGAAAACGGCGGTGGAGTTGTATTATTCAGAGACGGTTGCCAGTGGTTGTCAGTCAGATCTGGCGAGCGCACTGGCAGATATCCGAGGTGGATTAACCAGCAATGCTACAAGAGGATTCGGGTTGGTAGCTATTCCATCCAGAGGATATTCCGAGAATCTTACTTCTCAGATTGATACAGTTACTCATGCCATGCTGGAGGAATATTCAGTGCGCGTTAAGAACATCCTCCTTAAGAACCGCGGTCTCCTGGAGGCTGTTGCTGATGCTCTGTTCGAGAAAAGAACGCTGCTGTTCTCTGATATCCGCGAGATAAAGGAGAAGTTCGAGATTGTAAAAGTTGCCGTATAAATTTGCTTGGGAGACACCTGCCATTTTGTGTCCCGTATGCACCTTCGCTGATGAGCTTATGGGCTGTTGGCGAAGGTGTTTTCGTTTCTGATAACAGATGATTGTCTTATATCGGGTCATTGTCTTTACAATGACAGTACAGAATGATAATCTGAAAATTGAGGGGAGAGTTCTTGTCGTAAGATGAGGATCTCCCTTTATGTTTTATGAAAAGAGAGGTATTAAAAATGGCAAAAAGAATCTTGAGTGTAATCTTGGTCCTGGTGGTTTTCTTTGGAGGATATGCTGTTCTTCCGAAAAAGTATAATCCGCTTCCAACAGAAAATGTTTGTGCTGCAGGTGTAGCCGGTGCATACAGAATTAAGAAGTATGGTGTTGTGGATGTAAAGATAATAAAATGGACAAGCAAGAATACATTTCGTGTTTACAACGGAACTTTTGAATTTCAACCATCATCTGTGGGGAATATAATCTCGCTCGATAGTGCAGGTAATGTAGGAACAAGCGGAATTTTGCAAATAAATATGAATACTGCGCTTAAAAACGGTTATCTTGAAAAAGTATACTGATAAGCACGAGCTTAATGCAACAAACAGACATCCCCTTCGGGGGATGTTTTTTATGCGCGGATCCTCGTTGGTTTTTATAAAGTTGCACTTTGATATAATATGAAGGTCTATTGTTTTCGAGAAATGACGGAAGGAAATCTATGGCGACTCTGAAGAGTTACACTTGTTCAAAATGCGGCGGCATCCTGAATTATGATAT
>CADCQX010000004.1 GCA_902803695.1 Oscillospiraceae bacterium | reverse complement strand
TCCTCGCTTAGGATATCGTAGACCGCTTCATCGACTGCGGTTACCGAACCGATGTTCTCGATGATGTCTAAAAGCTGTGCCTGTGTTTTCTCATCAGGAGCATAGTATCCTTCCTTGCGGGCCTGCGCTTCAAATTGAAACTTAGCGAGCGTATCTTCGTACTGCTTAAGTTCCTCCTGATACTTATCGCTCAGCAGCATGCCCTGTGCTTCCTTGTTGATGCAGAAGTATTCACAGTTCAGCTGAACCTCGGTATCGATAAGAGTTTCTATAAACTCGATGCACCCCTTCTTAACGCCCGTATTCGCAGTGACTGATACGGAAGAAATTATGGATGCAGAAGGTCCCTTTCTGTCAGCTGACGGAAGACCGCAGAACACTGGATCCTTAAAACCTCTGGCCTGATACTCATATCCGTCGTATGAAACGCTATTGAGATACTTGCATTTTGTAGGACTATTCTGCGCACTGCCGTCCAGGTAATATATCTCGACATATCTGTTCATCGAATCTTCAAATACGGTCGGAGGAACATTTTCCTTTATGTATTTCATAAGATCCCTGAAAGCTTCATTATCAAAGTCAGCCTTTCCGTCCTCTATCCAGAAATCACCCATGGCCTGATAACATGACATGAAATACTCGTTTCTGGAGATATGCGCTGCCATCGGATCTACTCCGTTACAGGAATCACTTACGAATTTTACATACTCATCGAAAGTAAATCCTCTCTGTCCTTCACTTAGATTTTCTTTCTCAACAAGAATACCGCTTAGAGAAAAACTTATCGGAACCATGTAGTATTTTCCGTCAACAGCTGACATATCATAAATATTGGAATAAAACTTGCTGTCATCAAGTTCAACGTCTTTAGCAAGATCCAGGAAATACTCGTCTGTCATCATACTCGAGAGCATGTTGGCATTGAAGACGATATCAGGACTGGTGCTCGATATGATATCAAGCGCGAAATCGTTATAGAACTTTTTAACTTCAGATTCATTGTTAAGATCAACTTCATATAGGCTTCTTACGGTTGGCTTGATGAAGTACTCGTGATCAGCTCTGTTATATCTTAGAACGCCTTCCGTGAGTTCAGTGCTAAGAGGAATCGGTGAGACTGCATTAATAACCGTCTTACCTGCATTCGGATTTCTTCCTGCCTTCTCGAGAACTACAAGTCTTACTTCGACTGTGCTCATGAGGATGTTGATCTCATATCCTGAGATAACTACCTTATCAGGATCTACGGAAAGAAGCGATACCATGCTCATGTTGTTCATGTTCACATCACAGTCAGCATATGAGATATATAACTCATCACCTGTATAGATTCCGTCTGATTTAGCACTGTAGGCTCTTCCGTCAAAACCGATGATCTCGTTATGAGTAGCTATTGTACCTGCTTCTTCACCGTTTATCAGATTACCGTTATTCGGATCGAAAGTAAGTCTTAATGTATCACCGGAATAATTGGTATCTCCTGATGAGAGTATTCCGCCTCTTCCTTCAAGGATCAGGTTACCGTTCTTCATATATACTGCGCTGGTCATAAAACCTTGGTATTCCGTCTCGGAGAGATCACATATTCCGATAACATCACTGTTCTTAAGGAAAGTGATGCTCTCGCTAAAGTCGTCATAATCCATCTCTTCGATGACGAGATAATCACCATACATGAAGTGATTGGAAATATAAGAACCTGCATCAAGTCCGATATCCTGAGCAACAGGCTCGCTGAAAGTATTAGCTGCGGTATCCCAGGCCATCGAATAAAGAGCAACTGTTCCAAGGTCCTTAGATTGTCCTGTGAAAAGTATCTTAACGTTATCTCCGTCAGGAAAAGCTCCGAGAATTGTCACAAGACCAAAATCCGACTCACGGGTCATGATGTTATCGCAGATCAGATCTCCGTCCATAGTGAAAAGCCCGAACTTCTGTCCGTTTCCGTATGTACCTGAATCCTCATTGTAATAAGAGCCGGTCTTTGCTATCAAAAGATTATCTCCGACAACAAACGGGAAACTTGTTCCGTTAAGGATCTCAGTGTATGGATCTATGATCTCGTCAGGCTTGAAAAATACCGCAGAATACCACGGATCGTCTTCTTTGATGGTGACATTGGTCTCACGCGGTTTATTGTTTTTGTTGCATCCCGAGAACAGCATAAAAGTTCCCGCCATGACAAACACGACCAACATCATGGATACCGGTTTTCTTGATTTCATATATGTTCTCCCCGTATCAGTTTTCTCACAGATACATATTACGATTAAAGGCAGATAAAAACTATTTGATTACATTACGATTTGTCAGTTAATCTTACAATGATGTAATCAATAACCGGCAAGGAAAGACTTGGTCCTCTCGCTTTTCGGATTATTGATAATGTCCTTCGCAGGGCCCTGCTCAACAATAACGCCGCCGTCCATGAAGATGATGCGGTCTGCAACGTCTCTTGCAAAACTCATCTCGTGAGTTACGATGACCATCGTCATCTTCTCCTCAGCAAGATCCCTTATGACCTTGAGGATGCCTGCCGTAAGTTCAGGATCCAATGCCGATGTAGGCTCATCGAAAAAGATGATATCAGGGTTCGTCGCGAGTGCTCTCGCGATTCCGACTCTCTGCTGCTGTCCACCCGAGAGGTTGCAAGGATAAGCATCCGCTTTATCAAGCATACCCATCTTTGTAAGAAGCTGGTCGCAGATCTTGTCCGCTTCCTCTTTGCTCTTTTTATGCACATGGATAAGTGCTTCGGTAATGTTACGTCTTACCGAGAAATGAGGGAAAAGATTAAAGCCCTGGAACACAAGTCCGAACTTGCTCCTTACTTCCTGGAGCATCTTCCTGTCACAATATACTGCCTTATCATCTTTGGTCGTAACGAGAGTATCGCCGCCGATCTTTATCTCACCCTTGTCGATCGTTTCCAGAGTTGTCGCACAACGAAGGAGCGTTGATTTACCGCCGCCCGAAGGACCTATTACTGCAACTACCTCACCTTTTTCGACAGTAAGATCAATACCCTTAAGTACATCAAGGGAACCGAAGGATTTCTGTATGTTTTTCATCTGTAAGATCATATGGCCCACCCCCTTATCTGTAATAATCGAGTGCCTTCTCGATCCGTTCCATCACAAAGGCGACGACATAATTGGCGACAAAATAGAAGACCCCGGCCACGACAAAGGGTACAAAGGATGTCTGGGAGGCGGCGATCTGCTTGGCCAGGGAGAACATCTCATTGTAGGCCAGTGTGAAGGCCAGAGAGGTATCCTTGACCAGGGTGATGACCTCGTTTGTCACAGAGGGCAGAATGGTCTTGATGACCTGAGGCAG
>CADCQX010000003.1 GCA_902803695.1 Oscillospiraceae bacterium | reverse complement strand
GAAAATAAGGTATTTTCTAGATATATTTTTCATTATTTAAGGCAAAAATTCAATAAAAAATTGTAAATTTTTTAATTCTCTCTCTTTTTTTCCTCTTTTTGGTTTAAATGTCTTCTGTTACAATTCAAATAACTGTGAACGATAAATCTAAGATAAGTATCAGCGTCAATGAGTGCCAGCAAGGAAAAAGTGAATCCAATCAAAGCCTCTTCCCCGCTCAAACATCAATCTTTTCCGGAGGAAAAAAGCCAAACTTCTTCTTCAGTGGACCACCCCACACAACAAGTCCAGAACTTGAAGGGTGTAGTGAGGGCGAGGGAGGAGACTGTGGCGGATCTTCAGAGTGTAGCGACTGAAACGCCGGATGCGAAGAAAAGCAAGAAGGAAAAGGATGTTCAGCAAATTGTTGCTGCTTCACATAAATCAAAGTATCTTCCAATGGCTGGTACTGCTAATACATGTGATATTTATTTCCAGCCGAAATCAGTTTCTGTAGAAGGAAAGAATTGGTGTCTCGTCGAAATGATGGAACTTGTTGTTGGATCTACTTTGTACAGAATGGATCATGTTTTCAGTGTTGATGCCGATGATCTGTTACGTATGTTTTATATTGCTGATATGATGATTAACGATGATATTGGTGCAAAACGTCTTCTTTTTGAGGAGTGGGTGTTTTCAATTTTCGAAGAGTATGTTAAAACTACGGCATTTGCTGATTATAGTGAGAGAGCGAAATTGGCTGCATATTATTTCAGTAATTTCCACCCGAGATTCTCTTTCTGTTCATCAAACCGACTGCAAATATTTTTCCAGAAGAAAGGTGTTAGGGATTTTGTCAATTGTAATGAATTTGTTCGTGAAGTTGGTGAAAATCTTAACATAGTTACTGGTAAAGCACGAAAAGGTAATTTTGATTATTGTATTTGTGCTAGTGTTTTTTCTCTTCCTGAATCAATTTTACAGAAGAGCGAAAGTCACGTCGAAGATAGTACTGATGTTCCGGATAGTTTAGATCCTTTACTTTAAGTAAAGTCACCAAGTCCCATAATGGCACCACCTTCAACATCATCATCATCATCATCCGCCATTCTTCCTCTCTTTCTACATCCACCGTTAATTGAACCATAACCGAATTGTTTTGCTATTCCACTTAGTGCAGAACCTACTCCAGGTACATAATTAAGTAGTTTGCTTGCGATACCTGTTTCTTTCGCTACTTTATTCGCTACGGAAAGAGCAGATTTAATTTTATCAAGCCAACCACTTCCTTCAACAGTAGATGGTGTAGAATCTTCAAGTGTAGAAGCTGCAACAGCTGGTGCGGTAGACATAACTGATCCATTACCAAGCGGGTTCATAGTAATTGCACAGTTTCCAGGAGTTATTGTAGCAACACCTACATATTCGAACAGTAGCCATAGTGCCATTGGTACGTCTCTTCGTGCACAATGATTTATATCGAAAGTAGCCCTTACTTGGAAAACAAGATTGTTCGCATTAGTACCTGGTGTAAGTCGTTGTTCGGGAAGAGTGAAATCTGTTCCAGGTATAATACGTAAAACACTTCCAACACCTGGCGGCAGAGCGTCATAATGATCTTGTCTGATCCAGGTTGATGGGAAATAAGGAAGTACTGGTGGATCTCCGCCAGGATTTCCTGCAGGCATGATTTCAGGAATACGTTTATATGGTCTTGCATGTCCCCAATCATCGAATGTATCTTTGCATCCGTTTGCCTTTGCAATTCTGTAAAGTTCTATTTGCTCTGCAGTGTCTAAAATCTGCGTTGTATTACCGCACGAAATATTAATATGTTTCAGGAAACCGAATAATTTGTTATTAGTTTGCGTTGTAACTGTAGAAAACAAATAAGGGTTTGCTCCCTGTAAGTTTGATGCACCGCTCGGCGTCCATCTCTGATATTCAGAAAGTGTCGGCGCTAAGAAAATCCAAATAGCTGTTGGAACCTCATTAAGCGTGTATACACCGCTTGTCACTTCAACATTTTCATGTAGTCCTTGACTAACTTTACTATCACCAGGAAGATTTGTTATGTATGGAACAAACCTACGATAAGGGACAACGGTCATAGAATGGTTAATAGGTGCTGAAACTGTTAAAACCTGGTAACATAGGTCACAATTAATTATGTCTACTGACCAATCCGTAAAATGTGGTTCTGCAGCGAAAATAAACATGTTACGAAGATCAGTTAGGTGTAACGCAATATCAATTGAGGTTATATTGTACAAAGGACGACCATATGTTTCATCGTAACGGCTGCTGAACGGCGAACAGAAAATTGGTTCTCTCCATGTTATTCTCAATTTATGGGTATTTTCACCTCCTGCTCCTTCTACCCATTCGTAGTAGTTCTCCATGATGGTATAGTTATCAGTTCCGCCTGGACCAGTTGCTGAGGTTGAGTACGGAGTGGAATAGTTAAATAGACGCGTCCTGTGTGCTTTGACAAAACCCTTATTGAAATCTTCGAATGATCCTGATAGAGCTTCATCCTGGATATAAGGCTTACAGCATGGTGTATGGTTAGCAAAAGATTCTTGAAGTTTTTTATCATCCCAATATCTTTCTTTTGCACGTATACATGCCATAGGATTATTAAAGAATGCACCACCATTGATATTAACACGGGCAAGCTCGCAAACTGAATTTAATGGGAAAGAAACTGGCATAAATGTACCGTGTGGTGGTAATGCATCACGATGACCATCTGGTGGCTCTGTAACAAATGTAACTTCTACTGTAACTTCTACTTCGAAAGAATCCACATATGCGCGGTCCTTTCCTAAAGTTGTCAAATTATTAAAGTTAATCTGATCATTACTTAAACCAGATGCATGAATCTTATAATATTGATTTTGATCTGGACCGACTGTTGCAGCGTACACAGGGTTCGGCTGCGGCTCGATACGACTATCGATTACTTGTGCAGTAGTCACACTTGTTGTCATTACTATTTATTGCGATCAGTCAGTCAATTCATAAAAATCTTCGGAAATAAAAAATGACTGACGATATTATTTACAATCCTCGAAGTGGTGATGAAATGCAAGCTGCAATAACATCATCACCACCTATATATTTGTATAGTAAGTTATGTCGAGTTTTCGCAAATGATCCTCTCGGTATGCTTAATCAGCTGTTTTATAACAAGCGAAATGCATTGATCTTACTTCAAGATCCTAGTAACATGCATAGTGGACATTGGCTAGGCATGTCCCTTCACCCTGAAAAGAAGTCGATATATTTCTTTAGTAGTTATGGAGGAAAACCAGATAAGGAGAAAAATGAATGGCTTTCCGACTACTCCTTATTACGATCTAATCAAAAGGAGAATGTTATAAATGATGCTTTGAAGTTCTTGCATCTAAGAGGGTGGCATGTTCATTACAATGATTTCCCATATCAAAAAGAAGGTGATAAAACAGCAACTTGTGGAATATGGACAGCTGCCTTCTTAAATTCAGGTCTAACTCCTGATGAATTCTTTCATTTTACTTCATCAAACGGATTAACTGTTCTTGACTAT
>CADCQX010000002.1 GCA_902803695.1 Oscillospiraceae bacterium | reverse complement strand
AAGCGCACTGATATCTGATCTCACATCCGTAAGTTCAGATGTCGGACAGGCACTTCCTTCATCTATGTGTTGTATTTTACCACTGAAATTTGAATTGTAAACCCCTTTTTCGAAAAATACTAAAAGCGTCAAAACCCCTATAAATGCCACACTTTAAAGATAATAAGCATCTTCATGTATGATAAAATATCGAAAGTTTTCACATGGGAGAAATGAATATGGGTTATATCTTGGATCTTCGAAAAGAATTGGGCAGCAGGCCGCTTATCATGGCCGGAGCAGGTGTTATCATCATCAATGAAAAAGATGAGATACTCCTCCAGAAAAGAGCCGACAACGGATGCTGGGCATATCCTGCAGGTTCAATGGAACTCGGTGAATCTTTTGAGGAATGTGCCAGAAGAGAAGTATTTGAAGAATCTGGTCTGGTATGCGGAAAGCTGACGCATTTTACTAATTATTCCGGCAAGAGCACCAACTACAAATATCCGAACGGGGACGAGGTCTATCTCGCATCTGAGCTTTTTATATGCAGGGATTATTCTGGCGAATTGAAGATCCAGGAAGAGGAAGTGGTGACTCAGCGCTTTTTCGATATAGATGATCTTCCTGATAATATCGCGCCTGTGAATTACGACCTTATAATGCAGGTGGCGAACATGATCAGATTCTCGAGATAAAACCCGGCAGATGAGTGTTATAATCTCGGTATGAATACTTTTAGACCGAATTATTATGACGATTTCAAATGCATCGCAGATGCCTGCAAGCACACATGCTGCGCAGGTTGGGAGATCGATGTCGACGAAGACTCCATGGAAGTCTACGATGATATTCCGTACATCAAAAAACACATAAAGGATTCGAGTTTCATACTCGAGGAGCCTTCCGAACGTTGCCCGTTCCTTCTCGAAAACGGTCTTTGCGACCTTATCCTTAAGTACGGTGAAGATATCCTTTGCGACATCTGCACGGATCATCCGAGATTCCGTAATTACGAAGGTGATAACGAATATATCGGTCTGGGTCTTTGCTGCGAAGCTGCATGCGATCTTATCCTGAATAGAGAAGATAAGTTTTCTCTTATCCCTGAGACCAAGCTCCCATACGGGATCGATTGGGCAAATGATTATCCTGGTAAGATATCCGATGCTCTTCGTGAACTGGCATCAGATGATAAAACATGCGCTGAAAGAGTAGCTCTCTATCTTGATTTTGAAATACTTGATCCGTATTGGGACGAGCTGCTACGCGGACTTGAGTTCGAACCTGTTGATAAGAGTATCCGTGATGAAGTAATAGATGATCATCCGAGGCTTTTCAGAAACCTCATGATATACCTTCTCTACAGGCACAAAGGAAATAGGCAATATGTTGCACAAAGTTGCTGGCTCATCGCTGAATTATGCGCCAACACGGGCTTGCCGCTGGTTGACCTTTGCAGGATGTATTCCGCTGAAGTTGAATATTCAGATATAAATAACGAGACAATGGAGAACCTTTAATATGCCGTTAGTAAAAGTGGAAATGATAAAAGGAAAGAGTTCCGAATACAAAAAGAAACTGCTGGATGTTATCCATGACGGTTTGATGGAAACTCTTGGTATAGAAGACTGGGACAGGTTTCAGAGGATCGCTGAATATGACCGTGACGATTTTGAGATCCCGTCTTTCAAGACTGAAGATTTTATCATCATCGAGTTGACCATATTCCCGGGAAGGACAAAAGATCAGAAGAAAAATGCGATCGAGACTATCACGGGGAATCTTAATAAGGAACTGGGAATAGCGCCTTCCGATGTGTTTATCATCTTCAATGAACCTCCGCTTGAGAACTGGGGAATGGGAGGTAATCAGAAGGGCTGACCTTACTTTTCTCATCTTCGTATTGATAAGGATGTGACTAAAGTCATATATGAAATCTGTCTTTTGGCATTTTCGCGAAAAGGCAGATTTTTTTACAATGGGATCATAACAAGTGCGGAGGAAAACAAGATGAACGATACAGTAGTCAAACTTGACGGCTTGATCAAGAAATACGATAACAGACCGGTTGTTGACGGTCTGTCACTGGAAATAAAAGAAGGCGAGATCTTCGGACTTCTCGGCCCGAACGGAGCAGGCAAGTCTACAACTATGAACATGATCTGTTCACTTCTCAAACCGACAGCCGGAAACATTGAAGTTTACGGAATGGATATTAAGAAGGATATCAATAAGATCAAACCTCTTATCGGATACATTCCACAGGAGCTCGCGATCTACGGAAATCTTAAGGCTTGGGAAAATGTTGAGCTTTTCACATCTCTTTATGACATCAAGGGAAAAGAACTCAAGGGTGCGATTGACGAGGCCCTGGATTTTGTAGGACTTTCCGAGAAGCGCAGTTCGTTTGCGAAGACGTTTTCGGGAGGAATGAAGAGAAGACTTAATATCGCCTGTGCATTAGGTCATAAGCCGAAACTTCTTATCTTCGATGAGCCTACGGTAGGTATCGATCCTCAGTCGAGAAACTTCATTCTCGAGAAGATCAAGGCCATAAACAAGATGGGGACGACAGTTATCTATACGAGTCACTACATGGAAGAAGTTGAAGCGATCTGTTCCAAGGTTGCCATCATGGACAACGGCAAGATCGTTGCATGCGGAACCAAGGATGAACTTAAGAATATGGTAAGAAAGAATCCTGATGAAGAAGTTTCACTCGAGCAGGTATTCCTGACTCTGACAGGAAAGAAACTCAGGGATTACGTGGAAGGATAAGAAGATGAATACGATCTGGATAATGACCAAGAATAATCTGAAGCTTCTGTGGCGTCGAAAAGTAATGATCATAATTGCTCTTGTAGGAATGATCGCTACAACTGCCGCAGTTGCTAATGCCTTCCATACGCTCCTTGATAAGGCAGATGATGCTCAAGGTTTTAAGCTGGGATATACGGTAGTTCAGGGAAGTAAATATGAGCTGGTCATCGATACTTTGATGGACGAACTCGAAAAGGAAGATATTGTAACTCAAAAGTACAGTTCCGCAGATGCAGATAAGCTGATCGAATCGGGCGAACAGGATGTATTTGTTACTTTCGATAAGGACAGTTACAGCATCGTCGGAAGCGAGAAAAAGTCCGTTGAGACTAGAGTGATCCAATATTCTCTTTTTAACGTAGAGCGCAATATGAATGCGTTTATGAGTGGCGGTCTTAAATCTGTTGAAGTAAAAGAATCAGAGCTTCCAACAACAAAGACTCCTGATGCTGAGAACTATTACTGTCATGCGTTTATATGTTGCTTCCTGTCGATCTCACCGATCTTCTTAAGTGTCATCTACTATGAGGATCGTAAGAACAGGATATGGCAAAGATATAAGACAGGTAAGGCAGGTTCAGTTTCTGTATATCTCGGAAAGTATCTCGCAAGTTTTATTACAACAATGGTTGTATTTCCGCTTCTGGGAACATTGGCATTCTGCCTTCTGTTCGACATGAAGCCTTGTAACCTTCTGATTTACGGAGGACTACTCGCTCTGGCAGGACTTGGATTTACTTCATTCGGTATACTGTTCTTCATACTCTTTAAGCAGCCTGCAGTCTCCATCGGCTCGATGTTTATGATCTTGTGGTTTGTTTCTTATCTTGGCGGTGTATACGAGACATATATCTACTGCTCCATTCCGGAAACCATCAAGAGATTGTCACCTTTGTATTACCTGAACAGGTCGCTCATTGAACTGTCGGTAAACGGAAAAAGTGATTATGCGATCCCTTGTGTGATCATTATGATCGCCATGACAGTTGTGTTCTCAGCTGTTGGAATGATAGCTACAAAAGTAAAGAAGGAGGTGTAAGAAGATGTTTAAAAACGCATTAAGACTAGCAAAGTATTCAGCTAAGCTCATAATCCGCAACAAGGCATTCCTCGTAATCGGAATCTTGATACCGCTTCTTGCACCTTTCCTCATGAATATGTGGTACAAGATCCCGACAGATGAGAAGGTGGAGACAACTTACGAACTTAAGACCATGGATGAGCAGATGGCATACCACATCGATTTTTACAGGATGCCTGTAAAGGTCTATGACACAGTCTGTTCTGACTACTCGAAAAAAATCTGCGACGAGATCGGTAAAGCCGGAATGTTCCAGATGTTCAGGGCTGAATGTAAAGATGTTTCTTACGATAAGATCGAGAAGAGTTATAAAAAGTCTGCTTTGGAAGATCGAGTATCAGCCATAATCGTCCTAAGAGAAAACCCTGAGGAAACAGAACTTTTCAAGGTCGGTGATGACGAGAGATACGAACTTCTTGAAGATACCGTATCCATGGTCCTTGCAAACGGTCCTTACACTTCTGATAATTCGAAAGCCTCACTTCTTAAGGTAAGCTCGGGTGACGATGTAGATTACTTCAAGACACGTAATTTCTCCTATAGCCTTGCGATCGGAACACTGGCTTCAATCTTCGGAGGAGTACTTGTTCTTGGTACTGTTATCTCTGAAAAGAGGGACAATGCATATTCCAGGATCCTTCTTACCAAAGCAAATAAGGCAAGTTACCTGTTATCGAAGCTCATCCTGTCACTGGGAACTGCTTTATTCCAGTCGATCTGCATGACGCTTTCCTTTGAGTTCTTAGTAAAGGTCGATGTCGGTATCTCAGGGCTTCAGTTCTTTTTTGTAGTTCTTCTTACAGGACTTGTATTTAATCTCATAAGCCTTTGCGGCGGAATCATGTTTAATTCAATGGCCGGAGCATCACTTATGTCATTTACCATCTGGTCTTTCTCGGCACTTGTAGCCGGAGCATATTTCGACATATCCGATGCCAGTGAGACATACCAGAAAGCATCACTTTTGATGCCTCAGCGCTGGGCCCTTGTTACCGTAACAAGATTCATGAATCACAATAACTCAGGATACCCTTTGCTCCTTTGCGTAACGTTGGGATATTTGGTTATAATGATTGTGATCGGACTTCTTGGTCTGAAAGTTGCTGAGAAAGAATAAGATGTTGAGGTAAGACCACTTGGAAAGACTTCTAAGAAACAACTATTTCGTGTTTGTCAAAGTTGTCGGAATACTCGCCTTGATAGTGCATAGTATGCTCTATTACAGGGGTGATCTTAAGTCTGTGGTCATGTACTTTCTCATAGGTGCTTTATTCTTGTTCTTTTCCTGTGCAAAGGAATTAGATAATAAGAGCAAACGTAATTATTTATGGCTATCCGGAGAGGGAATAACGGCAGTTTCTGCCTTATTCCTTTTTCCCGTTACAGGTATTTTCTACGCGACCATCTTTATACTTGATCTGACATCTAATCTTGGAACACAGTTTTACTTTGCGATCTACTTTTTGCTGTTGGTTTCTTATAAAGCGGATATTGACCTGCCTTCAACGACCATCATAATGACTTTAATACTGGTACTTTATTTTCAGCATTACAAGATCATCAACTGGTATGAAAAGACCAATAAGGAAAACATCGAAAACGAATCAAGACTTAAGTCTGATATAGAGCACACTAATATCGC
This sequence comes from Oscillospiraceae bacterium, assembly GCA_902803695.1. GTDB lineage: Bacteria > Bacillota > Clostridia > Saccharofermentanales > Saccharofermentanaceae > Saccharofermentans. The sequence continues at coordinate 462 of CADCQX010000002.1, read as the reverse complement.
TCACCGTGATGAACTTAATAAGTCCCGTCTGATACATGAAAACGAACTTCTCGAAGAAAAGGGAAGACTGTCGCAGGCTCTTCACGATAAGCTCGGTCACAGCATTAACGGATCGCTTTATAAGCTCGAAGCTGCAAAGGCTATCATGGACAGTAAACCTGAACAAAGTAAGACGATCCTTCAGGAAGTAATCGACAATCTTCGAGGCAGCATGGATGAGATCAGAGTCATTATCCGTAATGAGCGTCCTGATAAGAAGCGAATGGCTCTTAAATCACTTCAGGCTCTTTGTAATGAGTGTGAGGAAGAATATAACATCAAGGCAACTCTTGAGGTTGAAGCAAACGATAAAGAGATCCCGGAAAACATCTGGGAGATCATATTGGACAATACTTTTGAAGCAGTAACAAATGCCCTCAAATACTCAGGTTGTACAGAGATAAATATCAATATCAATGTTTT
>CADCQX010000001.1 GCA_902803695.1 Oscillospiraceae bacterium | reverse complement strand
TAATTCAGAGACTGCCATGGAATTCTTCGAACCATGTTATGACACTATCTATTATGAGACTGTAAGGATCTACAAAGGTGTGCTTCTCTTCCTTGAAGATCATCTCGAGCGTCTCAGTAATTCGGTAAAGGCTTCTGAAGGCTTTTATGTAGATACCAAATACATCAGATTCGCACTTCTAAATTATCTCAATGCTCTGGCATTGGGTGAATATGAGGGAAATATGCGTGTTGTCATTACCAGGGACCACACTGTATTCCATATTTGCGAAGCTAATATTCCTTCCAAGGAAGTCTTCGAGAAGGGTATCGCAACAAACATCCTTAAGTGGGAGCGTGTAGCACCACATGTAAAGATCTTCAGGACCGAATACAAGGATGCTGTTGCACAGAAGTTTACCGAGGCTACTCCTTACGGTATGCCTTATGAGGTCTTGCTCGAAAACAAGCAGGGCGAGATCACTGAGGGTTCGAAGTCCAATTTCTTTACGATCGTTGACGGCGAGATCTATTCGGCTCCGAATGACCTCATTCTTATCGGTATCACCAGAAAATATGTGCTTGAGGCTCTGAAAAAAGCTGGCCTTGAGCTTCGTTATAAGACTTTCAGTTTAAAACAGCTTATGGATCCTGATCATAAGGTTGCCGTTTTCGTAAGCAGCACACCTTTTGATATTCTTCCTATTTCTTCGATCAACGAAGTACAGTTTGATTCTGTAAACGATGAGCTCGTCATCAAGATCCAGCAGATGTACAAAGAGATCGTAGACAAGTATTACGAGCAGCATAAGAACGATTAACATTTTGGGAGGCGTATATATATGTCATTAAAAACTGGTAAAGTAACGGTCACGACCGAAAACATCTTTCCGGTAATAAGACAGTGGCTTTATTCTGATCAGGACATCTTTGTCCGCGAATTGGTTTCAAACTGTTGTGATGCAGTTGCCAAGTTTAAAAGACTCGTTGAATTAGGTCAGGCTGAAGCATCAGAAAATGAGGATTACCGTATTGATGTTATTTATGATGATGCAAACAAGACGATTGCATTTGAAGATAACGGAATCGGTATGACAGCTGAGGAGATCGAGAAATACATTAACCAGATCGCATTCTCCGGCGCTATGGATTTTGTTACCAAGTATCAGGAACAGTCCACGGACAAAGCAGGCATCATCGGCCATTTCGGTCTCGGTTTTTATTCAGCTTTTATGGTTGCCGATGAAGTAACGATCGACACCAAGTCATTTGTTAAGGACGCTGAAGCAGTACTCTGGAAATCCTCTGACGGAATGGAATATGAGATCTCCGAGTCTTCGAAAGAGTCCAGAGGAACTGTTATTACACTTAAGCTTTCTGAAGAAGCACAGGGCATTTTCGATGCCATGAAGATAAGAGAGATCCTTCGTAAGTATTGTTCCTTTGTTCCTACTAAGATCTACTTCACAGATGTCGAAGCTGACAAGAAGCAAGCTGAGGAACAGGAGAAGACACGTAAGGAAAAAGAGGAGAAGGGTGAGGAGTATGTTGCTCCTTCAAACGAGAAGCATCCTCTTAATAATCCTGAACCACTCTGGACAAAGAAACCTTCCGAATGTACAGAGGAAGAGTATAAAGAGTTCTATCACAGTGTTTTCCCTGATATGAGAGATCCGTTGTTCTGGATCCACCTCAATATGGATTATCCGTTCAACCTCCAGGGAATCCTTTACTTCCCGAAGACAGATAACGTTTATCAGAGTCTTGAGGGCAGGATCAAGATCTACAATCATCAGGTATTCGTTGCTGACAACATTGAAGAGATCATTCCTGATTTCCTTTTCCTTTTGAAAGGCTGTCTTGATTGTTCCGATCTTCCTTTGAATGTTTCAAGATCTGCTTTGCAGCAGGATGAATATGTTAAGAAACTTTCTTCCCATATCATTCGAAAAGTATCCGATAAGCTTAATGATGTTTTCAAGAAGGACAGAGAGTCTTTTGAAAAGTATTGGTCTGACATCTCCGTATTCGTTAAGTACGGAATGATGAAGGAAGAGAAGTTCTACGAGAAAACAAAGGACATCTGCCTGTTTAAATTGAATGACGGCGGCTTTGCTACCATCTCAGAACTTACGGACGGTAAGGATACGATCAGATATACAACTGATCCTACAGCTCAGGCTGCTTATGTTTCCATGGCTGAGAAGGACGGATTCAAGGTTATCATCCTCGATGAGGAACTCGATAACAATTTCATCTCATTCCTTGAATACAAATATCAGAACTTCAAGTTCAAGAGAGTAGATAGTGAGCTTTCCGGTAAGGAAGGTGATACTGAAGTTAAAGACAAGCTCTCTGATCTTTTCCGTAAGGCTTTGAGCGATGATAAGCTTGAAGTATCCGTAATGGCTCTTGGTAATGACCAAATGCCTGCTTTCATCAGAGAGACTGAGGAAGCCAGAAGAATGGCCGAGATGCGTAAGCAGTTTGAGAAGATGAGTACAGGTAAGGAAGACGATCCGTATAAGGATCTTGATTCCATGTTCCCGATCAAGGAAGATCTGGTAGTTAATACTGACAGTCCTTTGATCTCAAAGCTTACAGCCATGAAGGAACTTGGCACCAAAGATGAAGAAGCTGACCGTCTTGCTTTGCATGTTTATGATCAGGCAAAACTTGCTCACGGCTCTCTTGATTCAGAAGGCCTTAAAAGATTTTTGGAATACAACTCAAAACTCTTGGAAAAAACTATCGATTGATTATAGAATTCTAATATAAACAAGTGTGGAGGATTATTTATGTCACAAGAAGTTCGCAGAATCTTTTCTGAGAAAAAACTTCCTTTTGCAGTCGAGGCAAGAGGCATTCTTAAGGATCTGAAGTCAGACCTCGGTATCTCGACTCTCGAGTCTGTTAAGATCTACAACAGGTACGATGTCTCCGGTATTACCGATGAGGAGTACGAAGAAGCCAAGAAAGTTGTTTTCTCTGAGCCTCCGGTAGATAACGTTTATGACGAGACTATCGATACTTCAGATGCCTGCTATGTATTGGGTATCGAAGCACTTCCTGGTCAGTATGATCAGAGAGCTGATTCTGCAGCACAGTGCGTTCAGTTCCTCACTCAGAAGGAAAGACCTCTTGTTAAGACAGCAAAGATCGTTGTCTTCTTCGGTTCTCTTACTGAAGAGCAGAAGGCCGAGATCGATAAATACCTTATCAACCCGGTTGAATCCCGTAAGGCTTCCGATGTTAAGCCTGAGACATTGAAGGATACATATGATATCCCTACAACCGTTGAGACTATCACAGGATTTAAGGATATGTCCGATGATGAGCTTGAGACACTTCGCGGCAATATGGGCCTTGCAATGAGTAAAGCTGATATCATCTTTACCAAGGACTTCTTCAAGGAGATCGGCAGAGATCCTACAGTTACAGAGATCAGGGTTCTTGATACATACTGGTCTGACCACTGCAGACATACAACATTCCTTACACAGCTCGAAGACATTAAGTTTGAGGGCGATGATGCTCTCACAGCAGAGATCAAAGAAACATATAAAGATTATCTTTCCACACGTGAAGAAGTATACGGTGAGCGTATCTCCAAGAAGCCTGTTTGCCTCATGGATGTTGCTACCATGGCTATGCGTAAGCTCAAGAAAGACGGCAAGATCGCAGATCTTGATGAGTCCGAAGAGATCAATGCATGTTCCATTAAGATCAGGATCGATGTAGACGGTGAGATGAAGGATTATATCCTCATGTTCAAGAACGAGACTCATAACCATCCTACTGAGATCGAGCCATTCGGTGGTGCTGCTACATGTTTGGGCGGTGCTATCCGTGATCCGCTTTCCGGACGTTCCTATGTTTATCAGGCTATGCGTGTAACAGGTGCAGGTGATCCTACAGTTCCTGTATCCATGACACTTAAGGGTAAGCTTTCACAGAAGAAGATCGTTCGTACGGCAGCTGCCGGTTACAGCTCTTATGGTAACCAGATCGGTCTTGCTACAGGTCAGGTAGATGAGATCTACCATCCTGGTTATGTTGCTAAGCGTATGGAGATCGGTGCTGTTATCGGTGCTGCTCCAGCTGAGAATATCGTAAGAGAAAGACCTATTCCGGGTGATATCGTTGTTCTCCTTGGCGGAAGAACAGGACGTGATGGTATCGGCGGTGCAACAGGTTCATCCAAGGCACACGATGAGAAGTCAGTTCTTACTTGCGGTGCTGAGGTTCAGAAGGGTAATCCTCCGACGGAGAGAAAGATCCAGAGACTTTTCAGGAATCCTAAGGTTACAAAGCTTATCGTAAGATGTAATGACTTCGGTGCAGGCGGTGTTTCCGTTGCTATCGGTGAGCTTGCTGACGGTCTTAAGATCAATCTTGATCTTGTGCCTAAGAAGTATGAAGGTCTTGACGGTACTGAGATCGCTATCTCTGAGTCTCAGGAGAGAATGGCCTGCGTTATCCATAAGGAAGACAGAGAAGAATTCCTTAAGTACGCAGATGAAGAGAACCTTGAAGCTATCGTTGTTGCTGAGGTAACTGAAGAACCTTCCATGAAGATGGTATGGAACGGAAATACTATCGTTGATCTTCCAAGAAGCTTTATCGATACAAACGGTGCCAGCCAGTTTGCGGATGCAGTAGTTACAAAGCCTTCTGAAGGTTCATATATTGATTCCGACAACAAATCCTACGTTGCAGGTGATTTCAAGAAGTCACTTCTCGGTGCTTTGAACTCACTTGAGGGATGTTCCAGAAAGGGTCTCATCCAGAGATTTGACTCTACTATTGGTGCAGGTTCGGTAATCATGCCTTATGGTGGTAATTATCAGACATCACCTGAGGAAGGTATGGCTTGTAAGATCCCGCTTGATCACGGCACAACAAAGTCTTGTTCTGTTATGACATACGGTTTCGATCCTTACTTTACTGAGTGGAATCCATACTGCGGTTCTTATCATGCAGTATTGGAGAGTCTTTTGAAACTCCTTTGTATGGGTGTTGATCCTCTTACAGCAAGACTTACATTCCAGGAGTATTTCGAGAGAATGAGTTCCAACGAAGCTTGGGGCAAGCCTTTGCAGGCACTTCTCGGTTCCTATAAGGCACAGCTTGATTTCGGTACAGCTTCTATCGGTGGTAAGGACTCCATGTCCGGTACATTTAACGATATCCATGTACCTCCGACGCTCGTTTCATTTGCAGTCGGTATGACAACAACCGATAAGCTCATCACAGCTACACTTACTGGTACGGCACAGAGACTTTACTACATCAAGGTTGGTAGAAACGAGAACGGATACTATAAGAAAGATCATGCTCTCCGTGTTATCAAGGCTGTTAAGGAGCTTACATCCAGAGGACTTCTTAAGAATGCTGCAGTCGTTAAGTCCAGCGGTATCGCATCCCGTACGGTTGAGATGCTCGTAGGTAACAAACTCGGATTTACATTCTCTTCAGATATCGATGAGAAGACTCTCTTTGAGAAGTCTCTTGCGACAGTTATCCTTGCAATCGATAAGGACGGAAACGCTATCGATAAGATCGAGATGGTCGGCGGTAAGTTCTTAGGTCAGACAAATGATTCTGGAATCATCACATATAAGGATTCTTCCGTTTCTATTGATGAAGCTCTTGAGGCTTATGAGAGTAAGCTCGAACCTATCTTCCACACAGTAGCGGAAGATGGAACGATGCCTTGTGAGGTTAAGGAATTTAAGACAGATAAGACATTCAAGGCTTCTCCAAATGTTCTTAAGGGTGCTAAGCCTAAGGTTATCATTCCTGTATTCCCGGGTACTAACTGTGAGATCGATACAGCAAGAGCATTTGAGAGAGCAGGCGGTGAGGCTGATATCTTCGTTATCAGAAATAAGAGCCAGCTCGAGATCACAGAATCCTTGCAGACTCTCGCTAAGAAGATAAACGACAGTAACATCATCATGCTTCCTGGCGGATTCTCCGCAGGTGACGAGCCTGAAGGTTCCGGTAAGTTCTTCGCAGCTGCATTCAGAAACCAGTACGTTACTGACGCAGTAAGAGATCTCCTGTTTAACCGTGATGGTTTGATGCTCGGTATCTGTAACGGAGTCCAGTCGCTGATCAAGCTCGGACTTGTTCCTTACGGTGATATCAAGGAGCTTTCCTCCGATGATCCTACACTTACATATAACAACATAGGTCGT